>DATDSS010000126.1:0-7968 GCA_035291245.1 Alphaproteobacteria bacterium
ATCTTCCAGCAAGAGCAACTTCTATGTGATCGCTTTCAGGCAAATCCTTTAAAGAAGGAACGCTTTTTATAAATGTACAGGGCTTTTTAAAAAGCTCTATGGATTGTTGTAAAAGATCTTGGGAAGGAAAGTCTTGAGTCATTTTATTTTCCTTTGTTAGCAGGCGTTGGAACACTTTTAGCGTCTTCTAAACGCATGATGCCCCATTGTTGTGCAATGCTTAAGATGTTGTTGACTACCCAGTAAATAACCAGTCCTGCTGGGAAAGACGCAAACAGGAACGTAAACATAACCGGCATGATTAAAAACATCTTTGCTTGCATAGGATCGCCTGGCTGGGGGCTGAGCTTTTGTTGCAAAACCATTGTTGCACCCATGATAAGTGGCCAAAGACCAAGATGCAAAAAAGAGATATACTGAGAAGGATCGAAAGGAATAAGGCCAAACAAATTAAACACATTGGTAGGGTCAGTCGCACTTAAGTCGTGAATCCATCCATAAAATGGTGCATGCCTCATTTCAATTGTCACAAAAAATACTTTATAGAGTGCAAAAAACACTGGAAATTGAATTAACATTGGAAGACATCCTGAAACAGGATTGACTTTCTCTTTTTTATAAAGCTCCATTAATTCTTGGTTAAGCTTCATTTTGTCGTGTTCGAAACGCTTTTTAACAGCCTCAATTTTTGGAGTCAGGTTCTTCATGCGCGACATATTACGATATGATTTGTTGGCTAAGGGGAACAAAACACCTTTTACTAAAATTGTAAGCGCAATAATTGCAAGACCAAAATTTCCAAGAAGGCCGTTGAGCCATGAAAGGGCAAAAAACAATGGCTTTGTAATAAAGTAAAACCAGCCAAAGTCAACAGCTAAGTCAAAACGATCAAAGCCAAGTTTTGCTTCGTAGGCATCTAAAAGGTTTAAAACCTTAGCGCCCGCAAAAAGATGATAGGTAAGCGTTGTGGTTTTAGAGGCTTCTATGGTTTGATCAGGTGTGATATAGCCTGCTTCATAGATATCTTCGTCTTGAACTTTATCAAATTTTATAAAAGCATTGATTGGTGTTTTTTGATCTGGGATAAAGGCTCCAAGCCAATATTTATCTGTAAGGCCAAGCCATCCACCTGTAGTTTGATGTTGGATGATGCCCTTTTCTTGGACTTTTTTATAGTCATATTCTTCAAGCTTAGAATTAAAAATACCTACAAACCCTTCGTGTAGGATATAGTTTCCTCCAGTTTGAGGGGTGCCCCTTAGCCGCAAAAGCGCTTGAGAGCTAATAGATACGTTTTGAGATCCTTTATTTTCCAAGGTGTCTGTAATTGTGAAAAGATAGTTTTCGTCAATAATAATTTCACGTTTAAGGTCGACTGTTTGATCGAGGGAAGCTTTTAAAGTAAGCTTTGTGCCTTTTTCAAAGGACTCAGTAGAAATAACTGTAAATAACGTTGGTTTAACAGTACTTGCAGAAATTTTATAGGAAATCTCTGGAAGGTAAGCATTCTTAGTATCTTTTGGAGAGAATAAAACAACTTTAGAGCTGTTTAAGTCAGGTGTAAGTTTATAGTTTTTAAGCTCTAAATCATCGCACATCCCCGTTTCCAAATTAAGAGTCCCTTTTACAGAAGGCGCCTCAAAAGCTTGCCTTTTTGATTGCTGCAAAGCTTCTTCTTTGGAAATGGTTAAAAGCCGTGTTTCTTCTTTGAGTGGGACAGCGCCTGTTTGCGTCTGTTGTGTTTGTTGGACAGCTTCCTCTTTTTTAGCAGTAGGAGCTGCAAAGAAGTAGTTATATCCAAACATTACGCCTAAAGATAGGGCAACTGCTAATACTAAGTTTTTTTGTTCACTCATTCCAAATTCCTTGCTTTTTGTATTTTTTACCCTCTCGTGTTATAGAGGGTCGTAACCACTTCCCCCCCAGGGGTGACATTTTAATAGTCTTTTTAAGGTAAGATAACTTCCTTTTAAAGCTCCATAGCGTTCAATAGCTTGACTTGCATAAACTGAACATGTGGGATCAAAACGACACCGCATCCCTAGGTGCGGAGAGATTATTAGTTTATATGCTCGAAGCAACAAAAGCAAACATCGTTTCATCATTGTATAAGTCCAGGTGTTTTAAAATTGTAATAGTGCCTGTGAATAATTAAATTGAACGTAGCGCAACGGTGTTAAATTGTTCAAGCGTTTTTATGGCTCTTGCAAGCAGAGCTCCCCTTACATGACTTAAGCTTTTGGAACTTGAAGGCGTAATCTGTATTTAAACTCGGTATGACCGTCAGTTGTCGTGGTTTTAGCAGGCACATTCAAGGGCCAAATAATTTCGCGGTCAAGTTCACTTTCATGCTTTACTTGTTCTCTTAACAGAGACCACTCCCCCTCTTTGGGAAGGTTTAAGACAATTTTTATCACATGATCAGCGGACGACTTATTGGAAAAAAGCAATCTAAACCCCATTTCAACCACATCTTCACCTAGGCGTTTAAAGTCTGTTTGTTCAATTTCACAAGTTACAATCTTTGCAACAAGCTCTTGATGCTGGTCTGATTGAAGCGCAAACGTTGAGGGAAGTTTAATATTAAGAGTTTGATTAGGAGCTGTTGCTGCAAGATGAGTTTGACCTAAAAGTTGAGAAGCGCCAAAAGGATTTCTTTGAAAAAGCATTAAGCTTCCCATTGGAAGCCCAAGCCCCATACCATTTTTTTCTATGTTATCAAAGGATATCCACGTCTCAACGGGGGGATGGTAAACATCACTTTGAATATCTTGCAAAAAGCTGCCCCCAACATAGACTCTGTAATCTTTTCTAAGTGGGACCTCTTGCACTTGAACACGCTTTAAATATTGCTCTCCAGGTTTTAAGGTATAAGCAGAACTTAAAGCATAGGAACGCGTTTCATTCAAAGAAACAGTTGAAGAATCCAACGGAGCATGTCCTTCAATTAAGTGAATTTCTACGTCTTCAAACGTCACAGGTGTTGCATTGGTGACTTTCACCCATCCTGTCAAATTAAGCGAATTTTGCTTAGAAGAAACTTCGGCTGTATAATGCATACTCCAACCCATCTCCTCCATCAAATAGCCCATAAAACAGGATGTTTCTTGACTTTTAGCCGAGGTCAAATGGATATCAATATCAGCTTTGGCGTTGTGATCTTTATGCAGGCGAAAAAGCATCACCTCACAAGAATTACCAAGGGGCGCAAAAGAAACCGTATGAGGATTTAAAGAGCTTGGAAAATCTTCTAGGTGAATATGGTTAAGACCTTGGTGAAGAGAAAGTGTCAAAAGCTGTTTAAGATAGCTGTAGTTGTTTGTATAAAGAGTAAGCGTTTTTTTAGACTCTTTTTTAGAAGTAGCTTTTATTTGTTCAAGGCCTTGCTCAAGTCTTTGCATAGAGGAGGAGCCAGCATCTTGGGTGGACGCAAAAGCTACACAACCTGTAAAGAACGCTAAGGCTGCTAAATTTTTCATGATTCCACCTTTAGGGCGTTAAATTCAATACTGCTTAAAGGACGTGTTTGACTATCAAGGGCTGAGATCTCTTCAAGAGGGTGCGTACTGGAATCAAGTTCTTCAAATTTTCTAGCACTGACCATAACCCGTCTTTCAAGAGTTCCCACACATTGATTATACGCTTCAACTGCTTGGTTTAAGTTTTTACCAACTTTCGTCACATGCCCCCCCATGTCGCTTAGTCGTTTATACAGCTCTCTTCCAAGTTCGCTAATTTTTTTAGCATTCGTTGCAATTTCTTCTTGCCTCCAACCATAAGCTGCTGATTTTAACAGGGCAATAAGTGTTGTAGGCGTTGCTAAAATAACTTTATCACGAATTCCCACTTCAATAAGTTCTGGATCTTTTTCTAGTGCTGCACTAAAAAAGACCTCACCTGGCAAAAATAAAACTACAAATTCTGGAGATCTTTCAAATTGTTCAAAATACGCACGTTGAGAAAGCGATTTTATATGAGACCTTACTTGTTTGGCGTGTTGTTCTAAAAACTCTTGACGCCCCTGTTCTGTTTGAGCTTCTAGGGCATTTAAATAAGCACCAAGAGGTGCCTTTGCATCAACCACAATTGTTTTAGATCCCGGTAAATTAATGACCATGTCAGGCCTTAGACGACCTTGTTCGCCTTCAACGCAAACCTGTTCTAAAAAGTCACAGTGTGACAGCATCCCACTCATTTCTACAACGCGTTTAAGCTGCATTTCCCCCCATTGCCCTTTTCCTTGGGGAGACCTTAAAGCTTTTACAAGATTTCCTGTTTCCAGCCTAAGCTCTTTTTGAGTCACAATCAAATCCGTTACCTGTTGACGAAGCGCTTGATAAGCGCCTTCTCTTTCTTTTTCAATCATCACAAGCTTTTGATCCAGTGTTGTAAGGCTTTCTTTTATGGGAACAACCATTTCAGAAATGGATTTTTGGCGATGGGTTAGATCGACTTTTGAACTTTCTGTAAAGCGTTCTAATACACTTTGGGCAGTTTGTAAGAAAGCTTGGTTGTTGGTTTGGAGTGCTTGGGCTGCAAGAGAATGAAAGGTGTGAGTAAGGTTTTGCTGAGAAGACTCATAAAATCTAAGTTTTTCATCAGCTACCGCTTGTTCTTTTTTCCAAAGAGCTCTGTAATAAAAGCATACAGCACTTAAGGAAATGGTGCTCACTCCCAATAAAAACGACACGACAGTAAATGGTTCTTGCATACAGTCTTTTTTTCTTTTGTTGAAGGTTGTGCTTAAGTTGTTTTAAAAAAAAATCAGGACTTGTGTAAATACTTATTTTTTTGCGGCATCTAAATTCTCAATCGTAAAATCTTGAGGGCCCAGATTTAGTAAAATATGACGCTCTTCTGCAAGAAGCATACGATGATCGCCATCTGTATTATAACGTGCAAAAATCAACACTCCTAACCCATTGGCCTTACTTGGTTTTATGTCTAGGTCTTTTAAACGTTGACCAGGTACGACTTCTACTGAAAAGACGTCAAGCATATCTGCTGAATCTTTTTTTAATTGGTCATAAGCTTGAAAATACTTAGAAGCAGGCATTTTAAGTAAGACTGCCAAAAGGTCTTCACGGTAAGGGATTACCACATGGACTGTCACTGGTGCGTCATTATTAAGCTTGTCATCCACATTAAAACGCACATTTTGCAACCAAACCCTGGCCATGCTAAACTGATCCATCATTCCGCCACAGCCACTTAAAATACTTACAACAGCTAAGAATAAGAGCTTTTTTGTAATTTTCATGTTTATAGATCCTAATTTTTTAAGACGTTAACCCTTTGGAATAACAGGCAACCACAATTTCATCATTTTCTTTAAGCCCCTCTTTTGGATCAATACAGTGCGTTACAAAAGAAACCATATTTCTTGAATATAAAACAGACGCATCATAAGCAACTCTATTTAATAGGGTTGGATCGCTAATAATTGTAACACCTTTATAAGAGCTTATGGGAGATTTAATCTCTATGTCACAGTTTCCGCCTGTGGCTGCTGCAAGGTCTACAATAATACTTTGGCAACTGAGGCTTTCAATCATCTCTTTGCTTAAGAGGATTGGGGCCTTTTTACCCGGAATTTGTGCAGTTGTAATAATAATGTTTTGAGAGAGCAAGTGTTTTTTAAGGGCTTCTTCTTGAGCTTTTTTAAAGTCATCACTCATTTCTTTAGCATAGCCGCCAGCACCATCCCCAGATTCTTGGAGGGACACCTTTAAGGCTTTTGCGCCTAGACTTTCAATTTGCTCCCATGCAGCCGGTCTTACGTCATAGCCAGTTACAATAGCGCCCAACCTTTTTGCAGTTGCAATAGCTTGAAGTCCTGCAACCCCTGCTCCAAGGACAGTGACTCTGGCTGGAGCAATGGTTCCTGCTGCTGTCATCATCATGGGGAAGATTTTTGTAAAGTGATAAGACGCCTCAATTACTGCTCTATAGCCCGCTAAGTTAGACTGAGACGATAAAACGTCCATGCTTTGAGCTTTGGTAATACGGGGGACTTTATTAAGGGCTAAATACGATAAGCCGTGGGCGTTTAGGGCTTCTAATGTACTTTGGTCATCTAAACCAGAAGATTGGCAAATAATTGCCGCGTTTTTTTTGTATTTGTCAAGATCTTCAAAAGGCGCGCTGATCATAAAATAAAAGTCGGCATTTTCTATACCTTTTACAATCTTAGCGCCGTTTGCTATGTATTCTTGATCTTTAAAGCCACTTTTGTTACCGGCGTCTTTTTGTACTAAAATCTCAAACCCTAGGGAGGTTAATTTTTTAACGCCTTCTGGTGTTAAAGGGGTTCTGTGTTCTTGGGAGTTTAAATCGCTACAAAGAAATAATTTCATGGCCGGAATAACACAACTTTTGGTAAATTTTCATTAATTTTAGCGATATTTAATTAAAACCACAATAAAAGGTTTTGAATCTCTAAAGCACCAGCAATTGGCTTGCTTTGGAAAAATAGACCTTTTTAAAACTTACACCCTTAGTTTCTCGCAAACATATTTTGGCTTTACACCATAGATTTTATAAAGCTCTTCTAAGGTTTTAGAGAGAGTATTAGGCTCGTTTAGGATAGAGGCTGTTTGAGGGGCATAAAGCCCACTTAATACAAGCATCGTATCGATTCCAGCTTGAACACCACCACTAATATCAGTGGCTAAAGAGTCGCCAATTGCTAAAACTTTTGTAAGATCTAGCTCATAGGGTTTTAAGGCCCGTTTATAAAAATCTGGATAGGGTTTACCATGCCAAAAAACATTCCCCCCTCTTTTTTCGTATTCTTCAGCAATAGATCCACCGCATAGTGAAATTTCAGTTCCGTGGGGGACGAATTTATCCGGATTAACGCAAAGTAAGGGGCAATTT
The DNA here is from genome assembly GCA_035291245.1 of Alphaproteobacteria bacterium. Taxonomy (GTDB): domain Bacteria; phylum Pseudomonadota; class Alphaproteobacteria; order Paracaedibacterales; family DATDSS01; genus DATDSS01. The sequence goes on from DATDSS010000126.1 coordinate 6,880, forward strand.
TTTTCTAGAGCCTTTTTTAAATACGGTTCGTAGTCTTTTAGCTTGCATGACCATGTTAACGTGCCCGTTAAAACCAATAGATCTGCCTTGCTTTGGTCCGATGTTCTTGTAAGTGTCTTGAGTCCTTCATAAAGGGGCTCATCGCGTATAGGCCCTAGGTGAAAAAAAGTTGCAGCGCTGTAGGTTTTTAAAAATTGGTACGTATCTTCACCAGAGGTATAAATATCGTCATAAAAAGACTCCCGAACTCCTAAGCTTTCTAGTCTTTGTCTTGATAAATGAATACGTCTTGGGGCGTTGGAAAGTAAAAGAACTTTTTTATGATTTTCTTTTAAAAAAGCGAGAGCCTTTAAAGATGACTCAAAAGCCTGTTCCCCGTTGTGTAAGACCCCCCATACATCAATTATAAAAAAATCATATAAGTCTATAATATCTTTTAAGCTTTTAAACATACTACTTTTAAGAAGTTAAGTGTGAACCTAATCTGCAGTTTAAAGGAAGCTCAAACATAAAGGGAGTTTTTTTTGAATTTCAATTCATGATGATTTTTACACAAAAGTCTAACACTTTGAGTTATCTTTCCAACTTTTTGGAAAACTAAAAAATATATTACTACATAATAATTAAATTGAAAAAAATAAAATAACTAGTATGTTTACTAAATATAATTGTCAATAATTAAAGGAATTTTATAGTATGAATAAAAAATTAATTTTTTCTTTTTTTCTAAAGTCAACTTTTTGCTTTTCTTCAGATCTAATAACATTAGATGATATGAAAAAAATAAATGACAGAATAAGAAACTACCCTGAACCTATTGGATTAGGTTATCAAGAAAAATTGGAAAAAATTTCTTTAATTAACTTCGAGTCACCGGATTGCATAAAGTTCATTTTAAATAACTTTCTAAGCGACTATCTAGATAGCAAAGAAGATATATTCTATGATAATATAGATTATTTTGAGAAAGAATTAGAAAAAAATACTATAGCCTTTAAAGATTCGCCCATTTCAAGGTATTTTTATTATGTAGAAGGATCTATTTTTTTTCTAAGATCAGGGGATTTCGAAAAATTTAAAAATAAGTTT
>DATDSS010000127.1:0-4252 GCA_035291245.1 Alphaproteobacteria bacterium
TCTTAAAACCGGGAACTTATCATGACTGTGGAGACAGAAAAAAAGCAATAGCTTTTGCACTTTCTCAAATGAAGCAAGGTGATATTCTCTTAATTGCTGGAAAAGGTCATGAGTCTGGTCAAACAGTTGGTACTGTTACCCTTTCCTTTCATGACGTTACTGTTACAAAAGAACTTTTAGATGTTATTTCTTCACCTTCTAATGTCATCCCTGCACCTTCTTAATGTCATCCCTGCGAAAGCATGGATCTGTGTGCCTGCTGGGGGAGATCCCTGCTGTTGCAGGAATGGACAGATAGAGGGCGGAATGATAAAGGATAATTGTTAGAGTGATAAGAATGAAGTTTAACTCTATAAAACAGAAAGAGATTTTTAAAAATTATGTCTAGCGTCCTTTGGTCTTGTGAAGAATTAAGAGTGATTTTTGATAAAACAGATATAGCAGCCTTTCAAGCAACAGGGGTTTCTATTGATACAAGGACTTTAAAACCAGGTGATTTGTATATAGCTCTAAAAGGTGAAAACCTTGATGGCCATGCTTATGTGAAAAAAGCCTTTGAAGCAGGTGCCAGTGCTGCTCTTGTTTGTGAGGATTTTAAAGGTGAGGCAGCGGGGCCTCTTATCAAAGTTCCTTGCACTATGGATGCTCTTTATGGGCTGGCAAAAGCAAGTAGACTGAGGTCAAAGGCTACTATTATAGCTATTACTGGAAGTGCGGGAAAAACAACCACCAAAGACATGTTAGCGCATGTTTTAGAACGGGTTGGCGCAACTCATAAAGCCTTAGCAAGTTTTAACAACCATATTGGAGTTCCTTTAACACTTGCGTCTATGCCCCTTAGCACAGTCTATGGGATTTTCGAACTTGGTATGAATCACACTGGGGAAATTGAACCTTTAGCTAAGCTTGTTTCTCCTCATTATGCTTGCATTACAACGATTGCTGAAGCTCATATGGGGCTTGTTGGTAGCATTACTGCTATTGCGCAAGAAAAAGCCTCAATCTTTAAAGGACTTGTAGGTCCGTCTAAAGCTGTCTTGAATTTAGATGCGCCTTGCATAGAGGTTCTATTACTCCAAAGTGCAACTTATAGTAAGAAAGTTTTAACTTATGGTTGTGAAAAAGGTGATTTAAAACTTTTAAAGTCTTTGGACGATCACCTTGCTTATGAATTGGGGGCTAAAAAATATGACTTTTCTTGGAACTTTAAAGGAGAGCATAACCGCCTAAATGCACTTGGCGTTTTAAGTATTTGCCATGGCTTGGGGTTAGATATTAAAAAAGCAAACGAAAGACTATCCACACTTTTTCCAACACCTGGAAGAGGGCAAATTGTTGAGGTTTTTCTTAAAGATAAAACTATCACGCTTATGGATGAATCTTATAATGCTAATCCATCATCGATGAAAGCTGCGTTAAAAAACCTTATAGATTTTAAAGCAACGGGTCGAAAGATCGCTCTTTTAGGGGATATGTTAGAGCTAGAAGCGTTTTCACAACCTTACCATGAAGAGTTAGCTGACATTGTGTCATGGGCTGCCATTGATCAAATTTTTACAGTTGGAATGGACATGAAGGCTTATTTTTTCCCAAAGCTTGAAAAATCTAAAAAGGGGGCCGCCTTTGAGTCAGTTGAACGCGTCTTTGATATTTTAAAAGATTCTTTGAAAGAAAATGACGTTCTTTTGATCAAAGGCTCCAAGGGATCGTTTGTTTATAAAGTTGCGGCTGAGTTTTTATCTTATCAAAAAAGGGGTTAAAATATGTTTTACTGGTTATTTCCAAAACTTATCGACTATAACAGTGCTTTTAACATTCTAAGGTACTTAACTTTTAGAACAGCAGCCGCCCTTTTTACGGCTTTTTTGATTAGTTTTTTACTGGGAAAACCGTTTATAGCCTTTTTAAAATCAAAGCAAAAAGAAGGACAACCTATTAGGCTTGATGGGCCTGAAAGTCATCTTCTTACCAAAAAGGGTACTCCAACTATGGGGGGGAGTCTGATTTTACTCGCCTTAACACTTTCGACACTTCTTTGGTGTGATTTAAGTAATGGGTATTATTGGCTGGTTCTTTTTATCACGCTTGGATTTGGCGCTATTGGGGCGTATGACGACTTTTTAAAGCTTACAAAATCCACAAGTAAGGGGCTAAGAGGTAAGTATAAGCTTCTTTTACAAGGAGTCATGACATCGTTAGCTGCCTATGGCGTTATTTCTTTAAGCAGTTTTGATCAAGCAACAAGTCTTATCTTTCCATTTTTCAAAGAGCTTGTTTTGCCATTAGGATGGATGTTTATTCCCTTTTGTTTCTTAGTAGTGGTTGGAGCGTCTAATGCTGTTAATCTAACTGATGGGCTTGATGGTTTGGCCATTGTTCCAGTGATGCTAGCGTCGTTTTGTTATTGTTTGATTGCTTATCTTGTGGGGAATTCTATTTTTTCGTCTTACCTTCAACTACCACACGTTCCACACGTTGGAGAAATTAGCGTTTTTTGTGGAGCTTTGATTGGGGCAGGCCTTGGCTTTTTATGGTTTAACACCCCTCCTGCAAAAGTCTTTATGGGTGATACAGGTTCTCTTGCAGTTGGTGGAGCACTTGGCATGATAAGCGTTGTTACTAAACAAGAGATAATTTTGGCAATAATTGGGGGCGTCTTTGTACTTGAGGCTGTTTCAGTTATCTTGCAAGTTGGTTATTATAAACTTACAAAAAAACGTATTTTTTTAATGGCGCCTATTCACCACCACTTTGAAAAAAAAGGCTGGTCAGAGCCAACTGTTGTTATCCGCTTTTGGATTATTGCAGCACTTTTAGCTTTGATTGGATTAACATCCTTAAAAATCAGGTGATAAATATTTTTTAGCGCGCAAAATCCATAAAGGCCTGCTATAGTGTAATTTAAGTATTACATCAAGTATTTTTTAAGAATTTTAAGGAAGATCAGTAATGGCAGATCAATTTGATGAATTTGTGCAAGAGGTGGAAAACGACATCCGCCAAGAAAAATTGCGTGATTTGTGGGACAAATATGGAAAAATTGCCTCTAGCGTTATCGGAGGTGTTTTAACAATTGGTGTAGGTATTACCTTATGGCAAAACCACCAAACAGATGTTTCTCTAAAACTATCAGATACCTTAATTGCTGTTGAAGAACACTTAGCCCAAGGAAAGAGCCAAGAAGCCTTTGTACTTTTAGATCAAATAGTTTCAAAAGGTAATAAAGTCTATAGCCCTATTGCTGAATTTGAAAAAGCCGCTCTTTTATGTTCTTCACCAGAGGATATTAAAAGACAAGAAGGGCTTAGCCTTTATGAAGCATTAAAAAACAATAAACAACTATCCCCTCTTTACAGGCAGTATGCTCATATTGTTTTAATTTCTCATAAGCTTGAATTACCTTCCGCTGACGTGGTGTCACTTATTACTGAGATCGAACCTCTTTGCGCCCCTACTTCTCATTGGAAGCATTTAGCACTTGAACTAAAAGCCTTGTTATTAGAAAAAGCCGGTAACACTGTCCAAGCGCGTGAAATATTTTCTGAGTTAGTTCGAGATGATAAAGCCCCCCAAGGAATTAGCATGCGCGCACAGCTTATGAGCCAAGTTCTTCAAACACAAGCCTCTTAAATATTTTGCCTCAAGGAAAACACATGTCAAAAGTATCTTATGTTACGCTCAGTCTTTTAACTTCGGCTTTCTTGTTTTTAAGTGGATGCGATAAAACAAAAGATCCGCTTCCAGGAAAAAGAGAGGCTTTATTTTTAAGCCAAGACACCCTAAAAGTTGATGAAACCTTAAAATATACAAAACCTGTTGTTTCAAAAGCTATTGATATTAACGAGTGGCCTTTAAGTGGGGGCAATTCTACTCATAATATGGGAGCTGGAAAAGTAGGAGAAAGTGCCTTAAAAGCTTACTTCAAAACAAGTCTTGGAAAAGGGGGATCTGATTGCCAAAAACTTATAGGCAACTTGGTGAGTGGTGGGGACGTTGTTTTTGGAAATGATGCCACTGGTGTTGTCAGTGCCGTTGATGGTAAGACTGGTAAAATCCTATGGAAAACAGTTACGTCTGAAAAAGGGATGGAGTCGGAATCTTTGGGAACAGGGATTGCTTTAGAAGGAAATCACCTTTATGTAACCACGTCTTTTGCTGAAGTTATTTGCCTTGAGGCTACAACTGGAAAAGAAATTTGGAGGCAAAAAGCCCTTTCTCCCATTAGAACAGCTCCAACAGCAAGCCAAGGTCG
>DATDSS010000128.1:0-7389 GCA_035291245.1 Alphaproteobacteria bacterium
GAGATATGCGCAACAAGCAAGGGGTGCCCCAAGACTATAATAGATGGCCCAAAAGCGAAAAAAGTCAAATATCATCTTAGCTTGCGCACAAACCCATAAAACAATTTTACTCAAAACTATCCAAAGAATAGGTACATAAAAAAACTTCATGAGCGATATTGTTGTAAGAATTTTATTGAATACTTTGATCCTAGTTCTTCAAACTTTTTTTGAAATAGAGCCCCTTAGCATCCTTTTTAACTTGTTTTTTTATAATGCGAGTTTTTATCTAATTTTTCGGTCAAACTTTAAATATCCTTTTATTGATCCTGTTTTATGGGGGGCCGTTTACGCTTTCCAGCTTCATGAGGGAATTTTTACCATTGACTTTATAACAAAGGTTTTTACCATTCTTTTTTTATACAGCCTCAAAGAAACTTTAAAAACCAGCTCTCTTATAAGATTCTTAACTTTTGTTTTTTTAATAGGTATTGTTTCATTAATTCACCTTTTTATAAAAAGGGAAGATATTTTTTATGTGCTGCCGGGATTTTTAATGAGTATTTTTTTGTACTCTTTCTCTCTTAACGTGCTAGAAAGGAGTCACTTGTTTTTAAAAAAAATTGTAAAAAGTGAAGGATCTTCAAGACGTTAATTTTAAAAGACGCTCCGTCATGCTGTCTATGTTTCAAGCAGGACTTGCGTGTACACTTGTATCTAGGCTTTATTACCTGCAAATTCTTTCCACTGATAAATATACAAAACTTGCAGAAAAAAACAGGCTCTTTAACCGCGTTATTATCCCTCATAGAGGCCACATTTTAGATCGTCAGGGGCAAATTCTTGCAACTTTTGATAACCTCTATAGGGCCGTTGCCTATAAAGATCAGATAGAAAACTGGATCTTTCTAAAGGAAAAGCTAAAGGAAATTTTAGCTCTTGATGAAGAAGACTTGGCTCGCTTAGATAAAGAATATAAAAAGAACTCTAAACTCGCCCCTATTAAGATTAAGGATAAGCTTACCTGGCAAGAAGTCTCGGTGCTGGAATATCAAGCAAGTGAGCTTCCAGGAGTTATGATAGAGCCTGGTTTTGTTAGGCTTTATCCTTTTCATGAGTTAACGTGTCATACAGTCGGATATGTGGGAGCTCCTTTGGAAAAAGATCAAGCAATTGATCCAATTCTTGCTCAACCAGGAGCACGCGTTGGGAAAACTGGACTTGAAAGATATTATGAAGAGCGTCTTAAAGGAAAACCAGGAGTTCAACAGCTTGAAGTGAATGCTTTAAGGGAGGTCATAAGGCCACTTGAGCGTGTGCCTGAAGAACCAGGAGAGGACTTGAGGCTTTCTCTTGACTTAGAAGTTCAAAAGCTTGCGGGTGATTTACTTGCCCCTCATCAAAGTGGAAGTGCGGTTGTTTTAGATTGCAAAACAGGAGGTGTCATAGCCCTATGCTCTTATCCAACTTTTGATACGAACCTCTTCTCAAAAGGAATCCCATCTAAAAATTGGCAAGAACTTTTAAACGATCCCTTAAAGCCCTTAACCAATAAAGCAATTGCGGGCGTCTATCCCCCGGGATCAACTTTAAAAATGGTCATAGCCTTAGCTGCCCTTGAAGCAGGCGTTATTGATGAGCACACCAGTTTTTTTTGCCCAGGGCATATGATGGTAGGAGATCATAAATTTCACTGCTGGAAAAAATGTGGCCATGGAACAGTTAGGCTTTATGAAGCTTTGTCTCGGTCGTGTGATGTGTATTTTTACCAGCTTGCTCATAAGCTTTCCATAGACAAAATGAGTGCCATGATGCAACGCTTTGGTTTGGGCTCTCTAACAGGCATTGACCTTCTTGAAGAAAAAGCAGGTCTTGTACCAACTAGATCTTGGAAAGAACGCTTATTTAAAAGGGGCTGGACCTTAGGAGAATCTGTTAATACCTCTATTGGGCAAGGTTATATGTTAACGACTCCCCTTCAACTTGCAAAAATGACAGCGATGATTGCAACGGGTGGAAAACTTATAACACCACGCTTGTTTGAAAAACTTTCTGATCAAGGGGGGGTAGACGTTAATCCTAAGCATTTAAGTCTTATACAAAAAGGAATGTGGGGAGTGGTTAATGATCCCTTTGGATCTGCTGCTGCTTGCTTTCATCCAAGTATTGCGATTGCTGGAAAGACAGGAACAGCTCAAGTAAAGCGCATCAGCCAAAAAGACAGACAACTTAACACGATTAATAAAAGCACTTGGCATTTAAAAGATCATGCGTTGTTTGTGGGGTACGCTCCCTTTGAAAATCCAAAAGTCGCCTGTTGTGTTGTTGTTGAACACGGTGGAGGAGGATCTAGAATAGCGGCTCCTATTGGAAAAGAGCTTTTGGCCTCAAGTTTAAAAAATTGTTTTTGAAAAAAATCATCGACAAAGCAGTAGGTTTCAATGATAAAATCGTCTAGGGGTATGGTGATGTTTAGCTTTCTAAAGTTTTAAGCAACTTTATCTAAACAAACCTCTGTGGCCTTTTCAAGCCTTGAAAGGCGAAACTCTCAAAATCTTTTGGCTCTCGAGGCCCTTATTGACTTTTAAAAAAACTTGCACACTGCGTGAAGAAAAAAAATCCAAGTGAAGGGATTGATTCTTTCTCAAGTGGGGCTAAAGTAAGCTCAAGCTCTAGCTCTAGCTCTAGCGAGCTGAGCTTAGTCAATAATGAAGATTCTAACGTGGCTAAAAATACCTCAGTAAATGAAGAAGCATTCACGTTGTCTTGTGGCAGAGGGGTTGTTTTTTCTTCTAAAAAAATAAAAGAAGACTATGACAGTCTTTTGCCAGATCAAAAAGAAAAAACTCTCGAGTTGCTTAATGGAGCAATTACTGATGCTGGTCAAGGGAAGTTGGAAAAACTAACAGGCGATCTAAAGGGTTTTTACTCACTTAGGCTCGATCAAAAAAATAGAATAGTTTTTGATAAAGACTCAAATGATTCACAAATAATTGTTCACAGTGTCTTATCTCACTACGACAATTAAGTTTGAAGGAAATCTCTAATAAAGCTCCTTTTTAGGGGCATTATTTAGAGATTTTTTTTACGTATTATGGTGCTAAAAATGAGCAGCCAAAAATCAAAAAGGGGCGACCTGATTTACTAGGCTATTTATCTTTTTTACGAACATCTTCTTTAAGGGCTGCAATGGCTTTTGCCGGATTTAGCCCCTTAGGACAGGTTTTGGCGCAATTCATAATGGTATGACATTTATAAAGCTTAAAAGCATCATCAAGTTTTTCAAGACGCTCTTTTTTTGCTTCATCTCGACTATCAGTCACCCAACGATAACTTTGTAAAAGCGCAGCAGGGCCCAGGTATTTATCACCATTCCACCAATAACTAGGACAGCTTGTGGAACAACAAAAACACAAAACACATTCCCAAAGCCCATCTAATTTCTGGCGATCTTTTTGACTTTGAAAGCGTTCTTTATCTTTTAGGGGCATTTTTGATTTAGTCTGAATCCATGGCTCTATACTTGCATATTGTACATACATATCCTTTAGATCAGGTACTAAGTCTTTTATAACAGGCCTATGGGGAAGCGGATGAATTTTTACAGCCCCTTTTATCTCAGAAAAATGCTTCGTACAAGCTAGTGTATTAACGCCGTCTATATTCATAGCGCAGCTTCCGCAAACGCCTTCACGACAACTTCTTCTAAAAGTTAAAGAGCTGTCAACTTCTGACTTTATTTTAATCAAAGCATCTAAAACCATAGGGCCACACGCCGCTGTATCAATTTCAAAAGTATCATACCTTGGGTTTTCACCAGTTTGGGGATCATAGCGATAGATTTGAAAGTGTCTAATGGTGCCAAGGGGTTTTTCGACTTTATAGTCTTTACCTTTTTTTATAGTGGATTTTTTATCAAGAGTAAGTTCAACCATACTGTTTACACCTCTAGTACACGCGTTTTTTAAGTGGAATGCTGGAAACACAAGGGTTTTTAGGATCAAGGACAACAGGTTTATAATCTAAAGTGACATTATCCTTTTTATCCCAAACAAGACTGTGTTTAAGCCAATTCTGGTCATCTCTTTCAGGATAGTCATCCCTTGCGTGACTGCCCCTGCTTTCTTGACGGTTAAGCGCTGCGTGAAGCGTTACCCAAGATTGTTCCATAAGGTTATGAAGCTCGAAGGTCTCTAATAAATCAGTGTTCCAAATAAGGGACTTATCTTCAACTTTTAAATCCTCTAGCTTTTCACGAGTTTTTGAAAGTTTTTCGATGCCTTCTTCCAGTAGTTCTTTTTTCCTAAACACACCGCAGTGACCTTGCATGATGCGCTGCATCTCTAGGCGCACACTGGCGGTTGAATGTGCCCCATTAGAGTTTCGAATTTTGTCAAATCTGTTTAAATATTTATCGATATTACAGCTTGCTTGTTTAACAGGTTCTTTAGGATCTATAATTTCTTTTGCTCTAAGTCCTGCAGCTCTTCCAAAAACAATAATATCTAATAAAGAGTTAGTCCCTAAGCGGTTTGCTCCGTGAACCGATACACAAGCTGCTTCACCAATAGCCATTAAGCCAGAAACAGTGTCACCTTGAGCATTTTTTAAAACTTCTGTTTTTATATTTGTAGGAATACCCCCCATACAATAGTGAGCGGTAGGGATAACCGGGATTGGTTCCTTTGTCACATCGACGCCTGCAAAAATCTTTGCCGTTTCAGAAATGCCTGGTAAGCGCTCGTGTACGATTTTTGGATCAAGGTGCTCAAGATGTAAATAGGCGTGATCTTTATGTTCTCCAACACCTTTTCCTTCTAAGACCTCTATGGTAATAGCGCGACTTACCACATCACGAGAAGCAAGGTCTTTAGCATGAGGAGCATAGCGAGGCATAAATTGTTCCCCTTGTGAGTTGGTAAGATAGCCTCCTTCTCCTCTTGCTGCTTCTGTAATCAGACAGCCTGCGCCATAAATACCTGTTGGATGGAACTGAATAAATTCCATATCTTGTAAAGGAAGGCCAGCGCGTAAGATCATGCCATTGCCATCTCCTGTACAAGTATGAGCAGACGTACAAGAAAAAAATGTTCTTCCATAGCCACCAGTTGCTAAAACTACTTGTTTTGCATTAAACCTATGAAGCGTACCATCCTCTAAGTTCCAAGTAAGAACACCTTCGCAAACACCTTCTTCACTCATTAAAAGGTCTAAAGCATAATACTCTACAAAAAAGGTTGCTTGATTATGAAGGCTTTGTTGATAAAGTGTATGTAAAATGGCATGCCCTGTCCTATCAGCAGCAGAGCAAGCCCGCTTTGCCATGGAGTCACCATGATTGATAGTATGTCCCCCAAACGGGCGTTGATAAATGGTTCCTTCGTCTGTCCTTGAAAAAGGGACGCCCATGTGTTCAAGTTCTATCACAGAGGGGATTGCGTACTCACACATATAAGCAATCGCATCTTGATCTCCTAACCAGTCTGACCCTTTGATCGTGTCATAAAAATGAAACTCCCAACTATCCCCATCGTCCATATTATTAAGAGCAGCTCCAATACCGCCTTGGGCAGCAACTGTATGACTTCTGGTTGGAAAGACTTTTGTAATACAGGCTGTTTTAAGGCCTGTTGTACACATTCCAAGCGTTGCGCGAAGTCCCGCGCCACCGGCTCCTACTACAACGACATCAAAGTAATGATCAATTATTTTATACGATTTTGTCATAAACCTACCCCCGTCTTTACAAGAGCCACCCAAGTAAGAATCAACAGCCCCCAAAAAATGAATTTTACAAACAGTTTAAAAGGCTTTACGTCGTCATAGGATGTATAGTCACTAAGGATCATTGTAAAACCTAAATAGCCGTGAAAATAAGCCAGATAAGCTAAAGAGCACGTCAACACAAAATTTATTGGAGAGCTTAGCCAAAGCTTAAAACCATCTGGTCCTAAGTGCCATATGTGGGGAAGCATAAATAAAAACCATCCTAGTACAGGGGCCAAGGCGAAAGCCGTGAAGCGTTGCAATCTAAAGTGTTGAGACCCCTTCATGATAGTATTCCTATTGCAGTTTTAAAAGTTAAAAGAAGTGATAAAAGCAAGACAAGCCAAGCGCTTAAATTCACGTGCTTTATTTTCATTAAGCAGCCCTTATCCCATATAAGATGGCGAATACCATTAAAAAGGTGAAAATAAGCACTGAAAATAAGCCCTAAGGTAACGATGCTTCCAAGAAACGAATTCAAGAAAAATACGTAAAATTCAAAAAAAGTTGGGCAAAAAGAGAATGAAACAATGCCAAAGCTCAGTAAAACTGTGCCTGCGATTAATCCAACCCCACTGATGCGGTGAATAATAGAAAATACAGAGGTTACCTGGGGTTTATAAATTTGTATATGAGGCGAAATTGGCCGTTGAGAGTCCATAGAAAGAGAAACCTTAAACGCATTTATACTTAATTTTAGATAAAATAAATTAAAACGCCAGAAAATATTTCCCTTTTCTAAAAATTACAGGTAGCTATCGCTTCAGGCCTTATGGTGGTATGATTTTAAAAATTCTATTAAAGTTTTAAGTTCTTTTATGCCTTTATTTCCACATTCAAGATTAAGGCGAACAAGATCGCACCCCTGGCTTAGAGACTTGGTAGCAGAAACCACCTTCCAAGTGACAGATCTTGTTTGGCCGATTTTTATTAGAGACGAAAACCAAGAAGCGCTTATTCCCTCTATGCCAGATGTCAAGCGCTATAGCTTAAGCGAGCTTGACCAAGTAATTGAAATTGTTTCAACCTATGGCATTAAGGCCTTAGCGCTTTTTCCCTATACCCCTCAAGAAAAGCGTACCCCCCTTGGATTCTTGGCGTATGATGAAGAAAACCTTATTTGTAAAGCGCTTGCTTATTTAAGGAAATTTGCGCCTTTTGTTGGCCTTATGGCTGATGTGGCGCTTGATCCCTATACTGATCATGGTCATGATGGAATTATTTTTAAAGACGTGGTTGACAACGATAAAACGCTAGAGGCTCTATCAAAACAAGCTTTGGTTTTAGCTAAATCCGGTGCGCATGTGGTGGCACCTTCTGACATGATGGATGGAAGAGTGGGCATCATTAGAAAAACACTTGATGATAATCAGTTTACAGATGTTAGTATTTTAAGTTATAGCGCTAAGTATAATTCTTGTTTTTATGGCCCTTTTAGACAAGCAGTGGGGGCGCCAACGCTGCCAGAAGCGCTAAAGGATAAATCTACCTATCAAATGGATTCAAGAAACGTTTTAGAAGCCTTAAGAGAATGCAACCAAGACATTAAAGAAGGAGCAGACATGTTAATTATTAAGCCAGGCCTTCCTTATTTAGATGTCTTAAAAACAGTTACGCAAACTTGTAAGCTTCCGACTTTTGTTT
>DATDSS010000129.1:0-5289 GCA_035291245.1 Alphaproteobacteria bacterium
CTTGGATGACCAGTTGTGAGGGATCCAAGCAGTTAGCAATCCAGCCTACTAATTCTGCGTTATGATGTTTCATGTGGTTTACTGTTAAAAGGGCATGATTGAGGCATCCTAATTTAATAGCTACTACTAAAATAACTGGAAGCTTAAGCTCTAAGACTACCTCATATAAATACTCAGTTAAGTTTAAAGGAAGCAACCAACCACCTGCGCCTTCGATGATGGTTAGGTCACTTGAATTTTTAAGAGCCTGCTGTAAGTACTTTAAAATAAGTTCTTTGGTTAAGTCTTTATTTTCAAATACTGCTGCAATTTGAGGGGCAATTGGGTCTTTAAAAGCAAAAGGATTTACCTCCGTATAGGTTTTTTTTACAGTTGAATATTTCATAAGTTCAAGAGCGTCTGTGTTATAAAGCGTACCATTTTCTCCATTAAAACAACCAGAAGCTATAGGTTTTAAAGCAAGTGTCTTTAGCGCCATTTTATTAAATCTTTTTAATAAAACTGTGCTGACATAAGTTTTCCCACAATTTGTATCTGTTCCGGTAATAAAAAGGGCTTTCATTTTTTCATCCCATAAAATCCGATTTCATAGGTGAGCGTTGTACACGTAGGATTAATAAAAAACTGGGAGGGTTTAGCTTGAAAAACAGACTTTTTCGAAAATGTTGCCCCAACGGATTTAATTGACTTTAAAAGCTCAAGTTGACTTAAAAAATTTAACCTATACGTCTTAATAAGATCATCTTGTAAGGTAAAACCATTGTGTTTTAGGGCGTTTAGTAGGTTTTTATGGTCAAAAAACTCTGGTTTTAAGTCGGCTTTAAGTTCTGGAAAATTATCCTTTAACGGGAGTGCAAAAGCAAGGGTGCCTTTAGGTTTTAAAATTTTATAGAAATTTTTAATGACCTGCTCAAGTCTTGAACTCCACTGTAATCCCATTGAACAAAAAATAAGATCAACGCTTTCATCTTTAAAAGGCGATGTTTCAAAATCACCTTGGATAAAGGGTATGTTTATTAGCTTTTTTTGGGCAATTTTCAGCAACTCACCCGCCAAGTCCATGCCATAGAACGCTTCATAGGCAATATGATTTTTTAAATTTTTTGTACTTTCGCCCGTCCCACAAGCGACGTCTAGAACAACCGGGAAATAAGATTCTTTTTTTAAAAAAAGCTTGATTAAATCTTTGCAAACTTCTTTTTGAATAAGATTGTTTTGGTCATAAGAGAGCGCTGCTTTATTAAAGTTTTTTTGTACGATTCGTTTTTGTAAAGTAGAGGTTAGCATAGTAGCTCTTTCAAAGTTTTAGAAAGCAAAAAGCCCGCATGGCCTCTTTCTTTTAAAAAGATGGTTTGTGCTAAGGGATTTAATGATTTTAGTTGCTTTTCGTTTTGTTTTAAAACGTGATCATGTTTACCCATTAGATGGACAATCTCACATTTTAGGGATTTATACTCGTTTTTTAAGTCTGTTTCCTTAAGGATATTTAGTTGTTTTTTAAGGTTTGTTTTTTCAACTGGTGCCAAATGACTTTTTAAATACTTATAAAATTCAGGGTTCTTAGTAGGAAAAGCAACGAGTTTTAAAAACTCTTCTAACGTTTCTAAAGGATATTTTGAAAATGATTTTAGAAAAATATTTAAATAAGTTTGGTCAATTCCTTGCCAATTGGGGCTTTCAACAAAACAAGGCTGACTTGTAATTAAAAGAAGTTTTTTAACTTTATTGGGATAAAGTGAGGTGATCTTAATGGCAATGAGCCCTCCAAAAGACCATCCTATAAGGGTTGCGTTATCTTCAAGCTGACTTACTAAAAAATGGGCATAGTCTTCTAATTTGTCAAAAGAAAGCTGATAATAATCCAGTTTTCTAATAAGGGGCTGCTTAAAAACGCTGCTTTTAAATCCCCAACCAGGTATCGCATAGATGTTACGAAAGGTCATTTTTCACTTAAATCTCTTTTGACAAAAGGTTTAAAAGTTGCTCAATTTGATTTTTAGTATGAAGGGTATTTAATGAAATCCTAAGGCGCGCTTGATTTTTAGGAACCGTTGGGGGGCGAATAGCTGGAACATAGAAACCATTTTTTTCTAAGGAGTCTTGGACTTTTAAAAGCTTTTGGATGGTTTGAACGGGAACCATTCGAATGGGAGTGAGTTCTTTTGAAATCAAGGTGATCCCCTTATAAGCTGCATACTGGTTGAAAAATTCACAAATTTCTTTCAAATGCTCTCTTCTATGACTTTCTTCTTGAAGAACTTTTAAACTTGCCTGAAGGGCAGCGCAAATAACAGGGGGAAGGGCAGTTGTATACTTATAGCTTTTTGAAAACTGCGTCACCGCTTCGATTACTTCCATTTTTCCAGCAACAATTGCCCCACAGGCATTAAAAGCTTTCCCTAAAGGTAAAACTAGACACGAAAAATCTTCTTGCGTTAAAGAAAAATGTTCTATCGCACCTTTTCCACTTCTGCCAAGAATACCAATACCGTGCGCGTCATCGATTATTAATCCAGATCCCGTTTCTTTAGTAGTCTTTACCAACTCTGAAAGAGGCGTAATATCTCCTTCCATACTGAAAATACTTTCGGTAATAGTAAGGGTAGGAGACATTTTTTTGCTCATAGCCTTTAAATGATTTACATCGTTGTGCTTGTACCGAAAGTGCTTTGCCCTTGATAAGCTGATCCCATCTAAGATTGAGGCGTGGCAAAGTTTATCACTAAAAACTGTGTCAGATCTTTTAACGAGGACCCCAAAAATGCCACAATTTGCGCTATAGCCCGAAGGAAACAAAAGAGCTTTATCCACCTTAAGCCAAGAAGCAAACATCTCTTCTGTTTTTTCATGTTCTTTACTATAGCCAGAAACGAAAGCAGAAGCCCCACTTCCAATTCCATACTCGTTGAGGGCCTTTGAAGCACATTCTATAACTTTTGGATGTTTTTTAAGGCCTAAATAATCGTTACTGGAAAAATCTAAAAGCTTTTTACCATCAAGCATAATGTATGAATTTTCTAAGGGATCAACAGTGCGCCTTGTCCTTAAAAGGTGAGCATTTTTATAAAACTCAAGACGCCCTTTTAGGTATGTTGTAGCTTTAAGCACTTTTTTGAAGCCCGAGGTTTTCAAGTAATGCCTTATCCTGACAAAAGGACGGATTTTGAGCTGTTAAGAGCTTTTCTCCAATAAAAATAGAGTTTGCACCTGCCATAAAGCACCAAGCTTGAAGCTCTAAAGACATTTTTTCCCTTCCGGCTGCCAGTCTGATGCGAGTCGTTGGAAACATGAGCCTTGTAACAGCGATGGTCTTTACAAACTCAAAAATATCCAAAGAGGGTTGATTTTCTAAAGGTGTTCCTGGAATAGGAATAAGATGATTAATAGGAATACTTTTAGGAGGTGTTGGAAGCTTATAAATATTAAGTAAAAAGTTTACGCGATCAATTCTACTTTCCCCCATGCCAAGTATCCCCCCGCAACACACCTTAATGTCAGCTTTTATAAGGTGTTCAATAGTTTTTAAACGGTCGTCATAGGTTCTGGTTGTGATGATGGTTGAATAATATTCAGGGGATGTGTCTAAGTTATGGTTATAATAATCTAAGCCCGCTTTTTTAAGTTCTATTGCCTGGGCTTCTTCAAGCATGCCAAACGTTGCACACGTTTCAAATCCCAAACCCTTAACACTTTTAATAATATCTACTAAAAAGGGAAGCTCTCTTTTTGGAAGAGACCTCCAAGCTCCACCCATGCAAAAACGCTTTGCCCCTTTTTCTTGTGCACTTTGTGCTTGCAGAAGAATCATGTCCTTATCTAGCAAGCTTTCTTTTTGAACACCTGTTTTATAGTGCGCACTTTGTGGGCAGTAAGCGCAATTTTCAGGACAGCTTCCGGTCTTTATGCTGCACAAAGAGCAAAGCTCTATATCTTGGAGGGCAAAGTTATTTTTATGTGTTTCATGAGCTTTTGATAGGAGTTCGAAAAAAGGAAGCTCATAAAGCTCTAATAGGGTATTTTCTGTCCAAGTCATAATTTTTTTCATAAAAACTGTTGATTTAGGGGGATCATAGATGCTAGTTTTTCATCAGTCAACCAAATAAAAAATATTAGTTTACTAAAATTCGTAATGCAATCTCTTCAAGATCTAGACTTAAATTACACTTGGCACCCTTGTTCTCAGATGAAGGATTATAAATCCTTTAAGCCTCTTGTGATTAAAGGGGCAAAGGGGGCTTATATAGAACTGAAAAACGGCCAAAAACTAATCGATGCTATTTCCAGCTGGTGGTGCAAATCCTTAGGGCACAATCATCCAGCTTTAAAAAAAGCCCTTATCGAGCAATTGGAAAAATTTGAACACGTAATTTTTGCCAATACCACCCATGAGGTGATTGCATCCCTTTCACAGGATCTAGCAAACCTTATAAAAGGGCTTACAAAGGTTTTTTACACAGGCGATGGGTCTTGTGCTGTTGAAGTTGCTCTTAAAATGAGCCTGCATTCAAGAAAAATTAAAAAACATCAAAGACGAACGAAATTTTTGAGTTTAAAAAATGGTTATCACGGAGAAACAGTGGGAGCTCTTAGTGTGAGTGACCTAGGGCTTTATAAAAAACCTTATGAAGATCTTTTGTTTGAGTCTTATTTTATAGAGCCTTTATACGTTAGTGGGCGCTTTGATGAAAACTGGCAAAATGCAAATTCTCACTGGCAAAAAGTCTTACCGTTACTTGAAAAACACAAAAATACTCTTACTGCCATTATCGTTGAACCTTTAATCCAAGGGGCAGGGGGGATGAAAATTTATAGTAAGGATTTCTTGTCAAAACTCTTTTCTTTTGCCAAAGACTATAACATTCATATTATTGCCGATGAAATTATGACAGGTCTTGCGCGAACTGGAAAAATGGTGGCGTGCGAGTATATAGAGCAAAAACCAGACTTTGTTTGTCTTTCTAAGGGGCTCACCTCAGGTTTTATGCCTTTTAGCTGTGTTTTAACGACACAAGAAATTTATGATACATTTTATGGAGATTTTTCTTCTAATAAAGCTTTTTTGCATTCTCATACTCACTCAGGAAACGCCCTTGGGGCAAGTGTTGCAAAGGTTACCCTTGAAGTTATAAAACAAGAAAATCTGTGTGCTAGGGCTTTAGAGCTTGAACGCATTATGACAAATTACATGAAAGATATCCAAGAGCAAACAGGACTTTTAAAAAACATCAGAAGCCTTGGGGCCGTTGTTGCAGCAGATTTGGTTAATTCCCGTAATAGTCCAAGGCTAGG
>DATDSS010000130.1:0-2645 GCA_035291245.1 Alphaproteobacteria bacterium
CTAAAATTAGTCCAAAAAAGCCCCTTCAAAATTAACTATTGCTTAAGAAACAACCAAACATTGTTTATGGATTGTTAAAGTGTTTCAAAAGTGAGGGGGAGTGTACTTATTTATAATTAGCTCTAATTTTTTGGTGAAAAATTTTTCCTTAGAATAGATACCAAACAATAAGTCTATTTTCTTTGTAAACGTGTAAATTTTATAAAAGGTGTGCTTTTTCTTTTTTTTCCATTTTTTCTTTATAAGGTTATAATTAACTTTTTTATCATAAATAAATTCTTTCTTTTTTTCTTGTTCATTTTCCTTATCTTTAGAAAACTCAAAAACTGTCTCAATATACGAGCTTTTTCTTGGGGTATCTAAAAATTCGCGCTCGTCAGGGATTAAACTGCCGGGTTTGTCAAGCTGCATAGAAAAAGATAAAGACAGCCCTAAAAAATAAAAAATACTTTTTTTGTACAAAAACTTTCTCCTACTTTTTTTATGGCGTTTATACAATCAAAGATAGGAAAAAAGTCTTAAAAAAGTATTAACCCCCTTAGTAGGGGAAGATAACTACTGCTCAGGCATTCGAATACAAGGAAGATGCGCATAACTAGCCATTAAGGTATTTCTGCTTACGTAAAGTACTTGTTCTTTGGGTATGTCTTTTTTAAAGGTGAAATCAAAGATATCATGAACCGAAAGGGTTGAAGTGGTGGATAAGACCACAGCCAGCGTATCATGAGAGGGCATTTCAACGCCTTGAAGGTTTAAGTCATTTCCAGTTGCCTCACACCATAATTGACCATCAGCGCCTGTTATTTCTAACTCTAAACCCGGAGCAAACATCAATAAATCATGGGGGATTGTAAGGGATGGATTAACGCCATAAATAAAAGGTTTACCTTTGCCATCACAGACATCTTTTTCACTCAAGCCTAAAGATTTATAAGGAACAAAGCCTTTAAAACTTCCCGTACAGTCAAGCAACGTGTCACCAGACTCTAAGGAAGTAGCAGGGCAAGGAAGGTGTTTTTGACTTAAAACAAAGCCGCTTAAGGCATAAATAATCCGCTCCATTTTTGTTTTTGTTGTTTCATGATTTTTTAAAAGTAGCATTTGCTCAACCAAGGGAAACGTAAACGTAGCAACCAGCCCAACAACACTCAAAGCTAAAACTGCTTCTAGTAAACTAAACGCCTTAAGACGCATGGAAATTGTATTTTGGAAAAAGGTTAAATTTTGCAAGTTTTTTGTGGAGTTTTAGCATAAACACTCTTGAAAGGTCTTGAGTTGGGTCCATATAGGATTCAAAACGCCCACTCAGGGTTAGAGCAAACTCTTTTTGTTTATCCAGGCCGTAAAAAGAAAAATCTCCTATCAACCTGTCTTTATAAAGTGGGTCATGCTTCATTTCATCATAGGTCTCTAGCATTAACTCTTGGGCTTTTTCAAGATCACTTCCATAGCCAATACACGCTTCAACGCAACAATAAGTATTTTCTCTGGACTTATTTACAATGCTTTTAACTTCGGAAAAAGGGATTGTTTGTAAAGCTCCTGAAGAAAGCCTTAAGTAAACGGTTCGAAGTGTTATTTTTTCAACTTTTCCAGAATTTTCACTAATATTAACATAGTCTCCAATGGCTAAGTTTTTTTCTAAGATAATAGCAATTCCCCCAAACAGATCTTTAACGGCATTTTGTGCTCCAAACCCAATTGCAAATCCAACAAAGCTTAGGCTTACTAAAAGAGGCATAATAGGGTAGTTAAGAACAGCTAAACATAAAAGCATTCCAACTACGAGTGTTACAATTTTGATGGATATTTCAAAAACAGGCCATAAAGAAGCCATCACGGCTTTGGTTCTGTCATCTTCTTGATCTTTTGAAATTTTGTCTTTTATAAAGTCTGTCAAAAAATTTGTTAAACCATACATCAGCCAAATAATCATACATACGGTTAACCACTTTATCAGCTGAGGATGGAGCCAAAACCCTGTAAGTTTTTCAATGGTTGGAAATGAAAGAGCAATAGAAATCATCCCCATTAAAAAGCTTAAAATAGTGTATCTTTTGTCTATAAGGGGTTTTAAAAAAAGGATGTTATTTAAGTGCTTTAGCTCCAATTTATGCAACGCTTTTGGCATAGTTTTTACAAGGAAAACAAAGCCGTGCCAAAAACCGTATAAACTTAACATTCTAAGGCTTAATTCAAGAGAATCTGATAAAGGAGATGTTAGGTATGACATTACTTGAACTATCGAAATAACAAAGCAAAACCCAATAAAATAGGCGTTTTTACCAATTCTTGTGAAAATTTCTGAAGAAGACTTTATTTCCGTGACCATGGAACGCAAGAAGATTACAAAAAATATTGTTTTTAACAGAGTCTCAACACTGTATAAAAATTTAGGAGAAAGTCCGATTGTAAGAGAAAAAAGATATACAGAAAAAAAGACAAAAGCATACCAAGATAGGCTTAAAAATTTTCCAATAGATGCGTCTTTTTTTATATTTAGCGTCATAAAAAATAAGACATAGATTGCTTGCCAAATCAACAGATACAAAGATAATTTACCTTGTGCGTATAATGGCCCCCAATTCATATACGCAATAAGCGTTTGAATAAGGGTAAAGCTTGCAATAATAATAACAAAGCTA
>DATDSS010000131.1:0-12309 GCA_035291245.1 Alphaproteobacteria bacterium
AAACCTTCCACAGTGGTCTTAGCTGAAATAAAAGGTCTTGATAAGCCAGCTTTTATTAAAGATGGAAATCAGGAGATTTTGGACTCTGTCATCAATCACATTATGACAAATGATGTAGCCTCTGCTGTAAATCAGTTGAGCATGGAATCCACCATTTTTAAACACTTCATCACCCCCTTTTCTTTGAGTTTTAAGGAAAAGAACTTCACCGTTATTCATCGCGAACACCTTTTGTATCGTAATAAACTAAAAGAAACCCCCAGCAACAACCCAAAACTCGCCCCCTATTTCTTTACAGAGCTTTCCATAGAACATCCAAACGCAGAGTATGCGCTCGTTTTGGATCCTAAATTTTTTGCAGTTGTGCGTAAATACTATAGTTTTATCCCCCTTGGCGCTCCAAAACCAGAAATCAGCGCTTGGCTTTACTTAGTTGACTTAAAAAGCACAGCTATTGTGGGCTTTTATCACGAACATATTATTGAAAAAGTTGAAGGAGACTGGGACTGCCCACCATACTTTGACAACCTAACGGGATCTATCAAAAATACACTTAGTAAGTTTTTACAAAACGCACACAACTATTTTTTCCCAAAGACTTAAAAGACTTTGAAATTAATTCTTAAAAGGGCTCTCATGCCCTTTTTTCATTTTAAAGGGGATTAAAGTTTTTTTAACCTTTAGGTCGTATCCTTTTACTTAAGAACACTATTCAAAAGAATCGATCTTGAGGCAAAAAATATGACACCGCCCATAGAGTTATTAAAAGATCACATTTTCTTTAAAGGACTCTCAAAAGAGACCATCGATCAAATTATTGAGCTTGGTCAAATATCAAAAATGTCTGACAAAGAGTTTTTTATCCAAGAAGACGACGACCACGATTTAGGGGCTATCTTTTTTATCCTAGAAGGTGTGGTCTCTTTAAAAAGGTGGGATAGCCAAAAAGACAGAGAATACGCTTTTTGTACTCTTGGCTCTGGAGAGGTATTTGGCGAGGTAACATTTCTAGATGCCGACCAAAACGCTTATACAGCCCTAAGTCGCGGGGGATCCACGGTTTTACGCTTGGATAAACAAAGACTTTTTGAAGACTCTCTTTTGCCTCAGCAAGTCCAACAACGCTTAAAAGATAATATTATAATACTTGAGTCTTATAAGCTTAAAAAGTCTTACGCAGACTTTGTTGAAAAAACGCACAAAGACGCCATTAACGAGAAGAAATCTCAAGAGCAACTATGGCTTTTTGGAGCAACCCTTATAATTTTTGGCCTTGGAATGGCAATTGATCGACTTGTTTCGATCAGATACCTTGAAATTGGCTCTTTTTGGTATAAGTGGAGTTACCTTTTTAGCATCATCGTGCCTTTGGCTCTTTTTTTAAAAATTGTTAACTATCCCTTTAATTCTTTTAAAAGCAATAAAAACGTTTGGAAAAAAACAGCAAAAGATACCTTTTTGCTTTCTCTTGTGATCATTTGCCTTGGGAGTGTGGCGTTTTATTTTCAAATTCGTGATTTAAAGGTTCCTTTTTTAGAGCACTTTTTACTGTCTGCTTTAGGGGGGGGTACTCTTTACATTTTGATCGAGTATTTTTTCCACTCCTTCTTCCAAGAATTCCTTACAAGAAGTGTCGTACAAGCTTCCATAAAACGCCTTTTAAAAGATAAAAGTGGATTTAAGTCTGTTTTTATAACGGCGTCATTGTGCGGTGCTTTGCAGCTTAATAAGGGATTTTTTGTGGTTCTAATTTCTGTGAGTACAAGTATAGCATTTGGCTATATCTATAACAAAAACAAATCAATCTTGTGTACCTCTGGCCTTCATTGGGTAACAGGTATTTTTACAAAATTGTTCCTAAGATAGGCGGTAATTAAAAAATGCATAAAACTTTAACAGCTCTAGCCCTCTTATCCCTTAAAGCATTCTCCATGGATTTTTTATCCAACAGTGGGGATACTGCAAAAATCATTCAACAAGATCACGCTATTAATAAAGAAATTATAACAACCTATGTTTCACCAAGTGGCAGCTCTGCTGGCTTTGGACAAACGGTGCAAGAAGCCTTTCATCAAGTTCAAGAAATATTAACAACCAAACAAAAAGAGCTTGAACAGAAAAAAGAACAACTAAAAACAAAAGAGCAAGAGCTTAAAACCTTAGAACAAAAAATAGCCTCCCAAACACAACAGTTGACCTCTTTAAAAAAAGAAACAGCTGAGCAACAAAAAAAAATAGAAGAAGAAAAAACGAAACCTACTCAAAAAACAAAAGAAGAAACTAAAAAAGACAACAAGGAAGAACAAAGCCAAACATCTTCTAAAAGTGCGTCTTCTAGCTCGACTGCTAATGATATTATTTCATCAACTCTCCAAGATCCCCCGCCGTCCGCAGCCATTTTAGCAGCATCTGCTACTACAGATACAACAATATCAACTGTTACATCCCAACTTTTGACGTCAAGCAGTGTTACGACTCCCTCTACAGAAAATATTTTTTCTACTCAAACTTCAAACGCCGCGGCTATTACAACAACATCCATTGCAAATGTCAATGTTTCTTCTGATGGTACTTTTTACAACCCTGCTTATGCAATTGCTACAAATACTAAATACATCGCTGCAACAGGATATGATAGCGGGTCTATTGGGTTTGCAGCTTATGATTCAGTTGCTCAAAAAGTTGGCATTAGAAGGGCAAGCTTTGATGATTTTATTGATTTGGCAGACGTTGAAACCTTTTTTACAACCATAAGCGGTGGAACTGACTATAGCGCCCTAAAAGTTTATTATATTTATGACAGCACAGACGCAAACTCACTGAGTTCTGTGAATAATGTCGATAACAGTGTAAGCAATTTTACGGTGCACAGCGTCACACAAGTTGACGTTTCCTCCCTTGCTGGGGGATACAGTTCCCCTCACTCTTATATTAATGCAAAAAGCGGAGGAAAAGGTATTTGTAAAAATGATTTTTCTAATTGCCCTTAAAAACTTTCATAAATTTTCTAGCTCCCTGTGGCTACAAGTTACTGGAAAATCAAAAGAGTTTTCAAACCATTTTTTTATCTCTTGGGCCATAAAAACAGACCTGTGTTGGCCTCCTGTACAACCAAAAGCAATGGTTACATAACTTCTGCCATTCTTTAGAAACCCTTTTAGAGAATTTTCAAAGATCACTTCTAAAGACCTTTTATACCCCTCAAAAAGAGGATCTTGTTTGATAAAATCTTGCACGTCAAAATCAAGGCCCGACTTATGCTTTAAGGCTTGATGATAGTAAGGATTATTTAAAAATCTCATGTCAAAAATAAAATCTGCGTCCATTGGAAGACCAATCCTGTAAGAAAACGACAGAATTTGAATTTTTAAGTCTGTAGTATGGGTTTTTAAAAATAGGTCTTGAATGCGCTGATGAAAGACTGCTCTTGAAATAGACGATGTATCGATCACCTGATCACACCTTAGCTGAAGAGGCTTTAAAAGGTCTCGTTCTTGCTCAATACAATCTTTCAAAGAAGATAAGCGTAAAGGATGTCTTCGTCTTGATTCCGTATAACGCCTTAAAAGTGTTTCTTCATCGCATGTTAAAAAAAGACTTTGAAGAACATCTTCATGCTTTTCCATAATACGAATAAGGTTTTGGCAAAAAGTCTGATTACAAAAATCAAGGTTTCTGCAATCAATTCCCAGGACAAAAGGTGTCTTTGCCTTTTTTTCCAAAACATCCGACACAAAAGAAAGAGGGATGTTATCTAAGGCCATAAATCCTTGATCCTCAAGAATCCTAAGAGCTGTTGACCTGCCTGCTCCTGATAAGCCTGTTATAAGAATGGTTTTCATT
Organism: Alphaproteobacteria bacterium; assembly: GCA_035291245.1. Taxonomy (GTDB): domain Bacteria; phylum Pseudomonadota; class Alphaproteobacteria; order Paracaedibacterales; family DATDSS01; genus DATDSS01. Next base: position 3,844 of record DATDSS010000131.1, read on the forward strand.
TCTTATCTCCCTTTTTGTAACTCTCTTTTATTTTGAACAAAGTATTTATTTTTGTTAAGACTTTTTAAACAACTCCCGCTTTATACTTTAAGTATAAATAAAACTATTTTGTTGCTGGCTTTTTTATGAAACGACTTGCTGCTTTTAGCTTAATGGAGGTTTCTTTTGTTTTAATGATTGTCGGGCTGTTAGCAGGCATCGTTTTAAAAGGGCAAGATATTTTAGAAAGCGCCAAAATGGACTGCGTTTTACAAGAGTTTCAGCGACTAAAAATTATTACCCTAAACTATCAAACCAACTATCAAACCCTTCCAGGAGATGATAAAAAAGCAGCTCTACATCATGGAGACGCCGCTTCAAACGGTAATGGCAATGGTTCTATTGACAAAGATGAATACAACCTGGTTTGGGAACACCTTCATCATGCAGGATTTCATAAATCAAATGCTCCTCAAAAATCGAAAATTGGGGGCGTTTACATCATTGGGACAAATTTAAAAAACTTGTCTGGTCTTTGGGTAGCCCTTGTGGGGGCAAATGCTTCAGGTGATTTCCTCCCCCCTGTTTTAACCCCTAAACAAGCACAAACCCTTAAATTAAAATCAGATGAGGAAAATCCCCAAGAAGGTGCGTTCTATGTAACAGAGGGCGATGGCGTATCAGCAGGAGAATGCATCCAAGCAGGAAAATACCGCCTTGACCACAACCGGCCCACTTGTATTATTTTAGGAAAAATATAATAGATTTCGTCTGGGTGCTAATTTATTCGGCCGTTTCTAAAAAATGATTTTTTTCAAAGAGCTATTGAAAATTTTCTCAATAGTGCATAAATTAATAAAAAATAAACATTTAATAATTCGCAAATGACTAAATACACTTTTTATAAATTATACTTTTTAGTTGGATTTTCAACTTTTTCATTTTCATCAGACAATCTTTCAATACCAGATCAAAAATCTCAGATGAGCCGATCTTTTGGTAAGCTTGAACAAGTCACCGTTAATAATGCAAGTCTTTATTTAGAAAGAGAAACAACAACAAAGGTTTATAACAAACTTAAAGATTCTTTGTGTTTTTTAAAAACGTCTCATGAAATTTTTCAAGAATCATTAAATAAAAATCCATCTTATGTCGACGCCCTTATTACAGTCTTATCAGTGTCAAACATAAATTCAGAAATAAATTTTGGTTTTAAAGTGATGCCCTATGGGACATTTCCTCTTACGATTATAAATAGCCCCCTGGCAAGAGCTTCTGAAAGGTCTCGGTTTTCCGTAGAATTTTCCTATTGGGGGGATTTTTTTTCTTATTTTTTAAATACTTTTTTTCAAAATGGATTTTCAAGCCAGCTAACTTATGATGATGCTTATAAAATCAAACGCTTGATAAAAGTTTCTATGGGTCTTTTAAAGGAAAGAAAGAAAAAGGCTGATGATCTTCAAGCTGGTCTTAACCGCACTAACGAGTGCTATACCTCTAACCTAAACGATGATCAAAAAGAGCAGTTTGATTTTTTCCAAAAAACAAACAACTCTTATTCTGGGGTTCTTTTTGAATGCGTGGAAACTATAAACAATTTATTACCAAATTTTCATTCAAATATAGAAGATAAAAATATAGAAGCAATCTTAATAAAAAATACAGAAAAACGTATGATGTTGGATCGTGAATTGATTGAAATCGAAGAGGGTTTGGACATCCTATACAAAAGATACCTGAAAGTTAAAGATTATTTTGCACAAATCAGAAACCTCTGCATCGGGGATTACTATTGTAAACAGACAGCTGAGGGTAAAAAAACATTGTTTAGATTTACTGCATTTAAAAATAGTTTTCATAATACCTCTGAAAAAAATACAACAGAAATAATTCATACTATGGACCACATAAAAAAGGCACTTAACGCTATAGATAATTATAAACTTGATCTAAAACTCGCAAAAACCTCAAAAGATAGTATCAAAGATAGCCTTTTTTCCTCATTTTTTGAAACGGTATCTGAAAAATCGCAAACACACTCTGTTACAAAAGAGCCGCAAAATTTGCAAGTTCCAAAAATCCTTACGATTTCAGACAACCCCGCTAATAAAAAAAGTGATGAAAGTGGTGACAGCACTGCTAATACGTCGAATTTAGAAACTCTACTTAATTTGGTAAAACAGTTAGAAGAACAAGCAGAGCCTCTTGTAGAAGAGACAGTTGATGCAACGATCTATGATGAGGATTATTTTAAAAACGAACACGACTTTCATCAAAACAAGAAAAATCAATGCTCCCAAACCTCGGGAAATTCAGAAGAAACTGAAGAGCTAAAAATTTATAAGTCCAACTTATTTTCTTTTCTAAGAAACTCAATTTTTTGCACAAAAGATCACCTTTCATGGAAAGAACTTACAAAAAATCTTGAAAATTTTGGCTTTAAGGGCTCACCTAACAAAACTGGAAATGGTAGCGTGTGGATATTTCGTATTACGCAAGACAACTTGCTTTACTCCAAGGATAAAAGGTATAAAGATGCAACCTTTAATGTCCACAAAGTTAGTAACGATTCCGCTCCTATCCCTTATGGTTACTTAAAATATTTTCAATCTGGGTTTAGTAATATCTTTGGTTTAAACAAAAGTGTTATTGATGATCTACAGTATCAAGCCTAACGTTCTTCTTGAGGGGAGTTTTAGAGTTAAACTGGATCTTCTTGTTTTTTAGATTAAAACACGTCACAAAGATGTGCTATAACAACTACACTTAAGCCTTAAGGTTACACCTCTTTAATACTAGCCCTTCCATGTCACAAAACGCAAAACTTCCCTTTTTAGAAGAAGAACATCCTCAAGAAAAAATCCCCCCAAAGCCAAAGGCATCAACGCCTATGATGACGCAGTATTATTCTATCAAAGAAAACTACCCAAATGCTTTGTTGTTTTACAGGATGGGAGATTTTTATGAGCTTTTTTTTGAAGACGCCATCACAGCTTCAAGGGAGCTTGACATCACGCTTACCAAAAGAGGGAAAAATAACGACGAAGATATCCCCATGTGTGGAGTACCCTTTCACGCCTATGAAGGATATTTGGCAAAGCTTATACAAAAAGGATATCACGTTGCTATTTGCGAACAATTAGAAGACCCTCTTGAAGCTAAAAAAAGAGGGGCAAAAGGACCTCTAAAACGTGACGTAGTAAGGCTTGTAACACCTGGTACTCTTACGGAAGAGACACTTTTAAACGCGAAGGTATCAAATTTAATTGTCTGTCTTTCTCCCATTCGTAATGACACGCTAAGTCTGGCGTTTTTAGACCTTTCCACAGGTTCTATTGCTGTGGAGGAAATGACGCCTGAAACTTTAGAAGAACGACTTTCTTTTTACAATCCTTCTGAGATTATCCTGCCAGACAGTTATTGGAAGCAAGAATCCTTTCAAGGCTTATTAAAAATCTATCAAAAAAAGATTACAAATTTTCCGCTGGCTCGCTTTGATGCTTTAAATGCTAAAGAACGTCTTTTAAAAACTTATAATGTCCAAACATTGGAGGGCTTTGCAAGCTTTACGCAAACCGATATTCAAGCCCTTGGAAGTCTTGTCGATTACGTGCAGATATGCCAAAAATCTGGATCAATACTTTTAAGGCCTTTGCAAAAATGCAGCAATTCTGGCGTGCTTCAACTAGATCTAGCAACCAGAAGATCCTTGGACTTAGACGACTCAAGAAGTAGCGTTAAAAATGCAAGTCTTTTTGACGTGCTCGATCACACCAAAACAGCAAGCGGCGCCAGGCTTTTAAGGAATCGTTTAGCAGCCCCCTTAGCGTCATTAGAACCTCTTGAAGAACGCCTGGATTTTGTAGAATTTTTTACTAAAAACCAAACCTTACTTGAGTCTTGCCAAGACCTTTTAAAACAATCCCCTGATCTTGAGCGCGCTCTTACAAGGCTTTACTATAAGCGAGGTGGCCCTAAAGACTTAAAAGCCATTTTAGAATTCTTAAAAAGCACCCAATCTTTAAAAAGAGTTTTACCCCCCTCGCCTTTTATGCCAACTTTATTGGATAAAAGCTTAAAACTTTTAAAGGATTTTTCTAATCTTTTAGAAATACTTGATAAGGCCTTAGTAGACATGGTCCCTTATTTAACAAGAGAGGGAGGCTTTATTGCAAAAGGCTTTGATCAAGAGTTTGACAGCATTGAACATATAAAAAACAATGCCAAACAGGTTTTACAAGAGCTTCAAAATAAGTACTTACAAAGTACGGGAATTACTAACTTAAAAATCAAGTATAACGCTATTATTGGGTATCATATTGAAGTAACGCCTTCTCAAGTTTCCAAGGTGCCTAGCTTTTTTATCCATAGGCAAGGGCTATCCACGTGCTCTCGCTATACAACTGATGAGCTTTTAAGTTTAGAACAAGAAATTGGCTCCTCTTCTACAAAAGCGTTACAGCGTGAATTACAGCTTTTTGACAGGCTTTGTGAAGAGGTTTTTAAGTCCTTAAACGATCTTTGGGATGCAGCTTATGCAATCAGTGAAATCGATGTGAACGCAAGCCTTGCTCATTTAGCTTTAACTCAAAACTATTGCAGGCCCGCATTAGAGAACTCAACCCGTTTTGAGGTGAAAGAGGCCCGCCATCCTGTGGTAAGCTTTTTATTTCAAACGACAAGAGAGTCTTTTTGCCCTAATGATTGTTGCTTTAAAGAAAATGATCACTTTTTACTTTTAACTGGCCCCAATATGGCAGGTAAAAGTACCTACCTCAGACAAAATGCCTTAATTGTTGTTATGGCGCAACTTGGAAGTTTTGTACCAGCCAAAAGTGCAAAAATTGGTCTAGTGGATAGGCTTTTTTCAAGAGTAGGTGCCAGCGATGACCTTGCTTCTGGTAGGTCAACTTTCATGGTGGAAATGACAGAAACCGCCTATATTTTAAATCAAGCCACAAAGAATTCTTTTGTGATTTTAGATGAAATTGGAAGAGGAACTGCCACCTATGACGGATTATCAATTGCTTGGGCTGTGGTAGAAGACCTGTTAGATCGTGTGGGGTGCAGGGCAATTTTTGCAACGCATTATCATGAGCTTAGCCAGCAAGCCCCCCTGTTCAAAGGTCTAAGCTGCTTGTCCATGAAAGTTCAAGAATGGCAGGGTAAAATTATTTTTATGCACCAAGTTCAAGAAGGCAGCGCTGATAAATCCTATGGTATACACGTAGCAGCCCTTGCTGGTGTGCCAAGACCCGTCTTAACACGCGCGAACCAACTTTTAAGCCACTTGGAGATTTTGGGAGATTCTAATAAAATAAGCGCTCCCACACCTCTTCAAGAAATCGTTATTAAAAAGCCCTCAGCCTTTGAAGAAGAGCTTAAAAATTTAAGTTTAGATAGTTTAACCCCTAAACAGGCTATGGACTTTTTATACACTTGGAAGGAAAATCTTAAAGCTTGAGGACTTTAAAATATTTGTCAGATTTTCTCCTTACCACCCCAAAAAAGAGAGGTTTGGAGTGTCAAGCTGAGAGCACTCTTGACAGACATTCCCGCTTAAAAACTCTTGAAACCCTTGAAATCTTTGGAAAATAAGGAAAAAAGGGTTTAAAGTTTACGAATTATTGTTTTTACAAATGACTCTATACCTTAGGTGCACGACACAGCGGGAATTACTGCTGCATTAGAAAAATTCCCGTGGGGTGGTAAGGACTTTCTATTTTAAAGTTGAATTAAAAGCCTGTTTTGTGCTATCCTCAATCCATGATTTTATTTAAAAACATAGAGAGGGGGGAAAGAAATGCTCGTTAGTGTCCGCGACAATAACGTAGACCAAGCCTTGCGCGCTTTGAAAAAAAAGATGCAGCGCGAAGGTATCTATCGTGAAATGAAAGAACGTCGTCACTTTGAAAAGCCCTCTGTTAAAAAAGCTCGTGAAAAGGCTGAGGCGTTGCGCCGTGTCTTAAAAGTTCAACGTAAACGCGTAGAACGCAAAGGGTTTTAAACTAACCTTTTCCTTTTTTAATTTAAAAGCCCTTTTGATTTTTTTCAAAGGGGTTTTTTTATGAATGATAAGATACCCCAGATAAGACTGATTATTCATAAAAACCCGAAATCTTGTCGGTAAAGCACTTGCAACCAGGTGAAATTCAAGTTACAGTTTTGAGCAAGTGTACCTTTTCTATAAGTTCTATGGCCCAAATCTTTGATATCCTGGCGATAGGAAATGCGATTGTGGATGTGATTTGCCTAATCGATGATGATTTTTTAAAGGTAAATCAACTCGTCAAAGGAGCAGCTACTTTAGTAGATGAGACTGTATCAGAAAGCTTATATCAACAGTTGGCGCCCATGCTGTTTTCGGCTGGAGGATCTGCTGCTAATTCTTTAGCAGGAATAGCGTCCTTTGGCGGAAAAACGGGTTATATAGGCCGCATTAAAAATGATGTCTTAGGGCAAATATTTGTTCAATACATTCGTCAAGACGGTACGGACTACTTTACAAAGCCTGCCCGTTCAGGGCCTGCTACTGCACGCTGTTTGGTGTTTGTAAGCCCCGATGCTCAACGTACCATGCAAACATACCTTGGTGCTTCCATAGATCTAACTATTCACGACATTGACTTAACAGCTGTTAAAAGCTCAAAAGTTTTATTGATAGAATCTTATTTATTTGACCCTCCTCATGGTAAAGATGTTGTTCTAAAAACCGTAGAATTAGCCAAAAACTCCGGCAATAAAGTAGCCCTTGGGGCTTCTGACTTTTGTTGCGTTGATCGTCACAAGCAGGCTTTGGAGCATTTCATACCAAATTATGTGGATGTTTTATTTGCTAATGAAAAAGAAGCATTTTCACTGACTAAAAAACACACCATAGAAGATGCTGCAAAAGAATTACAAGGGCTTGCGCCTCTTACAGTTTTCACCATTGGAGAACAAGGAGCTTTGATTATCACCCCAAAAGAGATCATAGAAGCCCCCCCTCCTACTATTTCGCAAGTAGTTGACACAGGTGGGGCGGGTGATCAATACGCTGGTGGATTTTTATATGCCTATGCAAATAACCTTCCCCTACAAGACTGCATTCACTATGCAAATATAGCAGCCGCAGAAGCCTTAAGTCATTTGGGGCCAAGGCCAAGAAAAAGTTTAAAAGCCCTCTTATAAATTAAAGTTTAAGGAAAAAATTATGACAACTCAAAAATTGTTAAAAGATCTTATAGATCAAAATGATGTCGTGTTATTTATGAAAGGCACAAAAGAAATGCCTCTTTGTGGTTTTTCTTCTGTTGTTGCTCAGATTTTAAAGATCCTTAACGTCTCTTTTAAGGATGTAAATGTTTTGGATGATATGGACATCCGTGAAGGAATAAAAACTTACAGCAATTGGCCCACTATTCCACAGCTTTACATCAAACAAGAGTTCATAGGTGGATGCGATATCGTCAAAGAAATGTATGAAACAAAGGAGCTCCACACCCTTTTTACAGAAAAAGGACTCTTAAAACATCAGTAACTTGGGCCAAACGCCTTAATCCATGTTAGACTTTATCAAAAGTTCAAAAAAATACTCTTTTTATGAAAAAAATTAATGTAAGCGCCCCAGGTAGCTTAATGCTTTTTGGGGAACATGGCGTCTTAAATGAGGGGAATGCTCTTGTAACGGCAATTAATAAGCGCCTTTTTGTAAGCATAAAACCCTCAAAAGATCAAAAATTTCACATTTTATCAGATCAGTTTGAGCCACTTACCTTTCTAAGTTTTAAGGAAATAGGAGAAAGCCTAGACTACACACCCCTTATTTTGAAAAGTTTTAAAAGCCAAATTCAAGAGCCCTTAGAGATTTGCATTCAATCTGACTTTAAAAGCACCCTGGGGTTTGGATCTTCTGCGGCTTTATGCGCAAGCCTCTTAACAGCCCTTAGTTATTACACAACCCCATCTTTTGACCTAAATGAACACACCAAAAAAGAGCTATTTGAAAAAGGTTTAGGGGTGATCCAAGCTCATCAAGGCTATGGAAGTGGCGCAGACCTAGCAGCTAGCCTTTATGGGGGCGTTTGTTACTTTAAAACGAGCCCCTCGTTTAGCCTTGAAAAACTACCCCTGAGCCTCGATCTTTTGGCTATATATAGTGGGTTTAAAACCCCCACAAAAGAGGTCATAGCCTATGTTAAACGGTTCGAACGAGCCTACCCTAAGCGGGTTGAGGGCCTCTATAAAGCCATCCAAGAACAAACACAAAAAGCAAAAAATGCCCTTATCAAGGGCGATAGAGACGCTCTTTTAGAGTGTATTTTCTCTTCCCAAGGCAGCTTAAGAAAACTTGGGGTTTCTCATCCCCTTATTGAAGAAATTATTGACTTGTTACAATCTTTGAATCAAAGGGGCGCTAAAATTTCTGGTTCTGGCATGGGGGATTGCGTCATTTTATTTCAAAATGAACCCTTTTTAAAAGAGCTTACAGGTTTTGAGTGCTACCCC
>DATDSS010000132.1:0-5091 GCA_035291245.1 Alphaproteobacteria bacterium
AAGATAAATCGTAAATTATATAAAAATGTCTTAACTTGATAGAACAATTAAACAATAAAATCAATATTTTATTAACTCCTATCGTTAAAAATACTGTTTAATTTTTCGTCATAGTTTTTTAACCATTTTTTTTCATTATCACTCAACAAATCGCTCAAAATAAGGTCTTTATCAAATGGAGCATGAGTTAAATTTTCAAAATACAAAAAACCATCCGAGTCTTCTTTTACGTAAATTAGATTTTCAAGGCGGATACCAAAAAAGCCTGTTTTATAATAACCTGGCTCATTAGATAAAATCATACCTGGCAATAAACTTACGTCACTAAGCCTTGAAATACCTTGAGGACCTTCGTGTACGCCTAAGCAATTACCAACACCATGACCTGTTCCATGACCGTAATCTAACCCCACTTGCCATAAATGATAACGTGCTAAAACGTCTAATTGAGACCCTTTTGTACCTTTTGGAAAGCGGCAAGAGGCAATGGCAATATGACCTTTTAAAACACGGGTATAAAGCTCTTGTTGCTCTTTTGAAGGATGTCCAATACAAATGGTGCGAGTAACATCGGTGGTACCTCCAAAATACTGTCCTCCTGAATCGATTAAGTACAGCCCCCCTTCCCTTAACATCTGATTGGTTTTTTCAGTCGGTTGATAGTGGACAATAGCTCCATTTTCTCCAAAAGCAGAAATTGTTTCAAAACTTAAACAAATAAAACCATCTTGCTGAGATCTTAAGTCGTAAAGTTTTTTAGCGCATGTAATCTCATCTAAATCCCCTTTTATGGCTTCTTTTTTTACCCAATTTATAAAACTGCTTAAAGCTTTACCGTCTCTTTCATGAACTTTTTTGGCTTGCATAAGTTCGGTGTCGTTTTTTATAGCCTTTAGAGGCTCAATACAATCAGCTCCTAAAACGTCGGTATTTTGAGCCCTTGTTTCATAAAAACTCATAGGAAGCGTTTTAACGTCCAAATATAGTGGTTTTTGATAGCCCCTAAAAGTTTCTAAAGCTGCTTGCCAAGGGGCAATTTTTAAATCTTTTCTTGCAAAACCTTCTGGCGCGGGGTGACTTGTAAAAAGGGTCATATTTCCTGTTTTTTCCAATAACAAATGCCCATAAATAACAGGTGTATATAAAAGCGCCCTCCCTCTTATATTCAATAGCCAACAAACAGATTCAATAGAACTTATCCACGCCCCCTCCACTCCGAGAGGAAGACCTCTTAAAACTTCTTCTTTTTTTAAATTTGTATCTTTTCCACTAAACTCCAGGGGATACTCAAAAAAAGCCCCTTTTTCATTTGGGTTTAAGGCGCAACAGAGACCTTTTAAATAATCTTTTTCTTCTGGTAATAACAAAAGCCCCTGCCTGCTTAAATTTTTGTAAGAATAAACGCTGAAAAGTTCAGGGCTATAATAAATAGGATCTTTTGTGTTAAACCATGATGCTATACTTTTTTCGCGCATGTCAAAAACTTGGATAAAGCTTGGAACTTGTTGAGATGCCTGAAGCGTATATCTGGAGTCTGTAAAAAGAGCAACGTCTTGTCCTTTTGTGCATAACCATGCATTAGAACCACTAAATCCAGTAAGAGCTGTAATTTTTTCTTCCCATGGATTTAAAAACTCACATTGAAAAAGGTTCGTTCTCGGCAAGATATAGTTTTTACTGCCTAAATTTTCTAAAAAATCATGAAGAGGTAAGGAAGAAGACAGCATTTTGGATAAAAGAATATTAACGTTAAGTTAAATTAACTTTAGCGGGTCTTAAGTCTTTGGTCAAAAGAGCTCTTGTTTAAATCACAAAATGGGGCTGTTTTATAAAATACTTTGTAAATAGGACGAAAGCCGTTGGGGGTCTTTTTCAAAAACGCCTAAAGGATTTTGCTCAAATCTATCTAAAAATTCTCTTAAACGAAGAAGCTCTGCTCTAGAAAAATTAGAAAGCACAAAATCACTTACTAAATCTTTTACTCCGGGGTGGCCTATACCAATACGAAGACGCGTATAGTCTTTTCCTATAGAGGAATCAAGGGATTTCAACCCATTATGACCAGCGTTCCCCCCCCCTGTTTTAATGCGAATATCTAAGGGTTCTAAGGCCAAGTCATCGTGAATGACGCACACATCTTGAGTGGAGATTTGATAAAATTTTAAAAGCTGTACGACTGCTTGACCTGAAAGATTCATATAGGTCGTAGGCTTAAAAAAATAAATTTTTTCACGTTCCAAAATGCCTTCACTTAAAAGACCATTAAATTTTGGCTTATAAGGTGAAAAAGCTTGCTGCAAGAAATCCACAACAATAAAACCAACATTGTGGCGATTATGCATGTAAGAAGGCCCAGGATTTCCCAGGCCAACAAATACCTTTGTCATGCGGCTTATTCAGAAGCTTCTGAAGAAGAAGACATCGCAATCGTTGCAACAGTAGCATCGCGTTCTGGGTGAGCGATTTTAACACCACTTGGAAGCCCAAGATCACTGGAGTGTACGCTGCTGGAGGTTCCAAGAGCACTTAAATCAATAACCAATTTTTCTGGAACAGCTTCTACTGGGCACACCAATTCAATTGTATGAAGAACAACGTTTAATACACCACCACGTTTTAACAAAGCACACTTGTCTTCGTTAATAAACTCAACTTGAACGTGAACGTGAATAGAAGAACCTTTTGCAACACGCATAAAATCGATATGTAAAGGCATATCAGAAACAGGGTGAAGTTGTAGATCTTTTACAAGAGCTAGCTCAGATTTTCCTTCTAAATTAACAGTATAAACCTTGCTAAAAAAACCAGATTTATAAGCTTCACGAAGGATGTCACGTGGATCCATCTGAATCATTTCTGGTTCTTTGCTGCATCCGTAAACGATACCTGGAACAAAGCCTTCACGACGTGTGGCGCGTGCACCACCTGTTCCACTAAGGGAACGTTTTTTTACTTCAAATACATTTGCCATTTTTAGACATATCTCCTTGAGAAATAAATGAATTTAAGACCTTAAAAGGCCAAGTTGAAGCTAAATGTTATCTTAAAAAGATGACAAAAAGCAATATTTAAGTTTTGGATCGCTGCGCAAATACAAGGGCTGTGGCGCAAAGGAATAAAAAAAGGGCGAAAACGCCCTTAAAATGAGAAAAAATGAAACTAATTGCTTCTTTATAACTTTGTTGAAAAACCTAGAATCAAGTACTGTGTTTTGTCAAGCTTATGTTTTTTAATAGGTCTAGCGTAATCAATACGAATGGGGCCAAAAGGAGAAGTCCACAACAACCCAAAACCAGGGCTCACACGAACAGTATTAGCTTCATTAGTCTTAGCGTCTTGTTGACCTGGCTTCCAAAGAGAACCAAAGTCTGTAAAAAGAGCCCCTTTCATACCAAACTCGTTTGGAAGACCCAGTGGGAAATTAACCTCTGCTGTTGCTTTCCAAAATCTGGTACCACCAAGGGAATCGCCTGTTGGGACGTCTCTTGGACCAACACCGGCCCATTCAAAACCACGTAAAGAGTCATACCCTAATTGGAAGCTATCAGTTACGCGAATTGTTTTTCCAACCCGTTGCATAAAACCAAACGATCCTTTCAAAACTCCGATTACATCATCCATAGGGGAATAGTAATACGAACCTGAAAAAACATTGCTAAGGTAAGAGACATTTCCACCAACACCTGCAAATATGTTGCTCATAGTCAAGACATAGCCAGATGTTGGCTCGACCTTTGAATCTCTTTTATCATAAGTCAAGGTGTGTCCAAGAGCAGAAGTCAAGGTATTCCCTGCTTGTTGTTTAATAATATTACTGGCGCTGGAATCAACGCTTTTGACATCATTTCCTTCAATACGATAGGTAAAACGTTGTGTTAAGTCTTTCATCAAGGGATAGCCAATTCCAAGCTCAACACCTTTTCTCCATTGTGTATAGGTGCTAATACGCGTGGATCTTGTGCTGTAAACATCTATGCTTCCTGCAAGAGGACGTCCAAACAAATAAGGCTCAATGAATCCAACGTCGAAATCTTGTGATTTTTTAGCAATCGTTAAGCTCGAGTGCAGGATTTGCCCTTTACCCATCAAGTTGTGTTCAACAAAGTTAATGTTTGCAAGAGGGCCATCTTGAGTAGAAAACCCAGCAGCAAGACCAAGCTCACCAGTTGGTTGTTCTTCTACCCCTACTGAAAGCACAACTTTATCAGGGGTGCTTCCTGGCAATGTTTCAAAATTGACTGTTTTAAAGTAATTAAGATCTTTTAATTTTCTTTCAGATTCTTTGATTTGAGCGGTGTTATAAGCATCACCTTCATGAAGAGTAAGCTCTCGGCGAATGACGTGATCTCGTGTGCGATCATTTCCTTTAATTTCAATGCGCTCTACATAAACGCGTGGACCTTCTTTAATTTCAAAGTTAATAGAGACATTTCTGTTTTCTCTATCTTTTATAACGACCGGTTCTACTTGAGCAAAAGCGTACCCCCTTGAGCCCATTTCATCTGTAATCGCAAGTTGAGTTTTGTCAACCTCTTTACTGTTAAAAGTCTCGCCTTTTTTAAAGGTGATCAATGGTTTTAAGGTCTCTGGCTTAATAGAGTCAATTTGAGAAACGACATCTACTTCACCAAAGGTGTATAAGTTACCTTCGTCAACTGTGAAAGTTAAATAAAACCCTTTTTTATCAGGGCTAAGTTCGGCAACAGCTGATAAAATTTGAAAGTCAGGATAGCCGCGGCTGAAATAATAGTTTCGAACAGCGTCTTGGTCGACGTTAAAACGGTCTGGATCAAAAACGTCATTTGTTGCTAAAAAGTTGTACCATCTTGTGACTTTACTTGAAAGAGCTGCTTGAAGCTTTGCCGTTTTGAAGTGTTTATTACCGATGAAGTTGATTTTTTGAATAAACGTTACGTCCCCTTCATTAATTTCAAAAATCAAGTCAACACGGTTATCTTCTTGACGAATAATTTTAGGTTCTACCGTTGCACCAAAACGCCCCATGCGACGGTAAATTTCCAAAATGCGTTGTTGTGCTGTTTGGATTTTTGATCTGGATAAGACTTCTCTTGGTCTGATTTGAACTTCTTC
>DATDSS010000133.1:0-2088 GCA_035291245.1 Alphaproteobacteria bacterium
GGAAGAAGCGGAAATCTCTCTTACACAATCTTCTTTAAATTTTGAGGGTTTGATTGGAAAATATCTTTTAAGCGGTAATTCTTCAACTCAAAAGTAAGTTCAAAGGGGCTCATTAGCGCCTAAAAGGTGCTGTTTTGCCTATCCTTTGTAATTTAATTATGTGTTTATTTCTTTTTAAATGTATGGCTATAGATCCTAATGTCCACACTATTTTCCTTAATTTTTCACAATAAAATCAGACGCGTCTAAGGTGACTTCACTTTCGTGCTTAAACCCTAAGACTTCTTTAGCCCTTTGTTCTAATAAATCTGGATCCAAGCTATCAGGCCTTAAAAGGTTTACTTTGGTATCTAAAAGTTGTTTTTGCGCGTTCAAATCGTCTCTAACCCGTTCAGCTTCTTTGACTTTAAGCTCTAATCTTCTCCAAGAAAAAACCCCTCTATCCCCGTTTAGAAGGTGATAAACAAAGTAAAAAATTAAGCAGCCCCCGATCAAGGGGCCAATTGCTTTTTTAAAGTAAGAATTTAGTTCTTTTTCTTGAGCCATGGAAAAAAGGCCTTTCTTCCTGCATAAATACTTTGATCTCCTAATTCTTCTTCAATGCGCATGAGCTGGTTATACTTAGATGTTCTATCAGATCTGGAAAGGGAACCCGTTTTTACTTGTTCTGTGGTAAAGGCCACGGCAAGGTCTGCAAGTGTTGTGTCTTCTGTTTCACCCGACCTGTGAGATATTACCGTTTTATAGCCATGCTTTTTAGCAAGAGTTACAGCCTCAAGTGTTTCAGTTAGTGTTCCAATTTGATTTAACTTTACCAAAAGAGCGTTAGCGCATTTTTTGTCAATACCATCTTGGAGCCTCAAAGGATTGGTTACAAAAATATCATCCCCAACCAACTGCACTTTATCCCCTAAGCAAGCTGTTAAGTCAGTCCAACCAGCCCAATCATCCTCACTTAAGCCATCTTCAATTGAAATTAAAGGATAGTTTGAAGCCAATTCTTCAAAAACTTTAATCATCTCGTGATGAGAGCGCGCTTTTCCCTCAAAGTGATAAAGACCATCTTTGTAAAATTCAGAAGCCGCCATATCAAGGCCTAAATAAATGTCTTCTCCTGGAGTATAGCCCGCCAAAGTAATGGCTTGGCACAAAAGGTCCAAAGCTTGGGGGCTAGAAGATAAATCTGGAGCAAAACCACCTTCATCACCAACATTGACTGAAAAGCCTTTTTTCTTTAAAAGTTCTTTTAGGGTGTGAAAAACTTCGCTTCCCATTTGCACAGCGTGTCTAAAAGATTGTGCGCCAACTGGAAGAATCATATATTCTTGGCAGTCTAAGCCATTATGAGCGTGTGCTCCACCATTAATAACGTTCATTTGCGGAACTGGAAGCGTTGCAGCACTTAAACCCCCTATATAGCGATAGTAGGGGAGGTTTAAAAACACTGCAGCAGCTTTCGAAACTGCAAGACTTACAGCCAAAATCGCATTTGCGCCAAATTTTGACTTAGAAGAGGTACCATCAGCTTGGATCATCAACGTATCTAAATGCTTTTGATTGAGAGCATCTTGCCCTCTTAAAAGTGGGAAAATCTCGTCTTCCACAGCCCTTATGGCTTTTAAAACACCTTTTCCTAAAAAACGCTTAGGATCACTATCTCGAAGCTCTAGGGCCTCATGAATCCCTGTAGAAGCGCCAGAGGGAACCGCTGCTCTTGCCATATAGCCAGAAGTTAAGATAACCTCTACTTCAATCGTTGGAAGCCCTCTGGAATCTAGGATTTCTCTTGCGATGATATTTTCAATAGCGCTCATATAAATTCTCCCCAGTAGTTTTAAGTGTTAAAAAATCTTTATAGTCTTTTAAAGAGCAATTTCCTTGCTTTTTACCAAACGGTCAAAGTCTTGAAGGGTTTTTAAAAGCTCTTCCATATCCTTTAACGGCACCATGTTAGGGCCATCACTGGGGGCGGTATTGGGCTCTTGGTGCGTTTCAATGAACACGCCAGCAACCCCCACAGAAACAGCAGCGCGCGCCAAAACTGGTACAAAATGACGTTCACAGCCGCTGGAAGTGCCAGCTCCCCCA
>DATDSS010000134.1:0-3372 GCA_035291245.1 Alphaproteobacteria bacterium
CTGGTAAAACCTTACTTGCAAGAGCTATTGCAGGTGAAGCAGGCGTTCCCTTTTTTAGCATTTCTGGCTCAGATTTTGTGGAAATGTTTGTAGGTGTTGGCGCAAGTCGTGTCAGAGACATGTTCGAACAAGCTAAGAAAAACGCGCCTTGTATTATTTTCATTGACGAAATCGACGCTGTTGGTCGTCATCGTGGTGCTGGCCTTGGGGGAGGTAATGACGAACGTGAACAAACCCTTAACCAGTTACTTGTTGAAATGGATGGGTTTGAGGAAAATGAAGGTGTCATCTTAGTTGCAGCCACTAACAGGCCCGATGTTTTGGATCCAGCCCTTCTTCGTCCAGGACGTTTTGACCGTCAAGTGGTTGTTCCCAACCCCGATGTAGCAGGAAGAGAACAGATATTAAAGGTACACGTTAAAAAAGTGCCTCTTGCTCCAAACGTAGACTTAAAAGTAATTGCAAGAGGAACACCTGGGTTTTCAGGTGCAGATCTTTCTAATCTTGTAAACGAAGCAGCGTTGATGGCAGCTCGCAAAGGAAAACTTGCTGTTGGAATGTCTGAACTTGAACAAGCAAAAGATAAAGTCATGATGGGGGCAGAACGTCGTTCTATGGTTATGACAGAAGACGAAAAGAAACTAACGGCATATCACGAAGCTGGACATGCAATCATTGCCTATTACACCAAAGATTCAGATCCTATTCATAAAGCTACTATCATCCCCAGAGGACGAGCCTTAGGCATGGTGATGCGTCTTCCTGAAAATGACAGAATTTCAGTATCAAGAATTAAGCTTCTAGCCGATCTTAAGGTTGCTATGGGAGGGCGTTTAGCAGAAGAACTGATTTTTGGCCATGACAAAGTTACTACAGGTGCCTCTTCTGATATTCGTATGGCAACAGAATATGCGCGCCGTATGGTGACAGAGTGGGGAATGAGCGATAAATTAGGCTTTCAAGCTTATAGCGAACCTCAACAAGAAGTCTTTTTAGGACATAGTGTGACGCAGACTAAAAATGTTTCAGATGCAACGGCCCTTTTAGTGGACCAAGAAATTAAAGCTATTCTTGATAACTGCTACGCTGAAACACGCACGCTTTTGGCTGAAAAGAAAGATCACCTTGAATCACTTGCAAAAGCGCTCTTGGTCTATGAAACCTTAAGCGGAGAAGATATTAAATCTCTCTTAGAAGAAGGCAAAAACCCAAATCCTGAACCTCTTGATGATGGCGTTGTCATGAGCCGTTCTTCTGTACCTTTGACGACAGATGAGGTGAAAGAGACTCAGTAACTCTCATGGTTTTTGCTTGTGATCTGTTTCTTTTTCTCTGATTCCTGCAAAAGCAGTGGATTTCTTTGGGCTAAAGACTCCCGGCTTTTTTGGCATGACATTTAGGATCAGCGCAAACTGTCATTTTTGAAAGAGGGCTAATGCAGGAATCATGAAAAATAACATCTAGAGATGACAAAGACCACAACAAGTAGCATATATAAAAAAGAGTGCATACTTCTTGCTGTCTAGTCTTGGCAAGAATATTAAAAACCATGGTTTTGATGTACAAGAGGAAAAATTTTAAAAATCTTATGATATCGTTCAAAAAGCCGGTAATAGTCAGAGATATAACTCAGCTCATCAATAATAAATAGGAATAACTAAAAAATTATGAAAAAACTTTTTGGAACAGATGGTGTTAGAGGAGAAGCCAACAATGGTGCTATGTCGCCGTCGTCTATTCTCCAATTAGCCTTAGCAGCTGGATTTTACTTTACACAAGACAGAAAACTCTCTCATCGTCCGATGGTAGTCATTGGTAAAGACACAAGGTTGTCTGGCTATATGGTGGAATCTGCACTAACTGCTGGTTTTGTGTCTATGGGGATGGATGTACGGTTACTTGGGCCCCTTCCAACGCCTGCTGTTGGGATGCTGACAAAATCTTTACGCGCAGACCTTGGTGTCATGATTTCAGCTTCTCATAATCCAGCCAAAGACAACGGTATTAAGTTTTTTAATCCTGATGGCTATAAGCTTACAGATTTTCAACAAGAAGAAATTGAATCACTCTTTTATCAAAACGATTTGGACGCTAAGCCCTCTTTGGAAATGGGAAAAGCAAAGCGTGTGGATGATGCAGCAGGTCGTTATATTGAGTTTGCTAAAAACAGTATTGATAAGCACATTCGCTTAGATGGTCTAAAAATTGTTGTGGATTGTGCTCATGGAGCTGCCTATAAAGTTGCGCCTTCCGTTTTATGGGAGCTGGGTGCTGAGGTTATCCCCGTGGGATGTGACCCAAGTGGTCTTAACATCAATGAAAACTGTGGGGCAACGCATCTGTCTACTCTTCAACAAGAAGTTTTAAACCATGATGCAGATATTGGAATTGCCCTTGATGGAGATGCCGATCGTTTAATCTTAGTTGACCATCTTGGTCATGTCTTAGACGGCGATCATATTTTAGCTCTTATTGCAACGCAGTGGCATAAAGAAGGCAGACTTAAGGGGAAAACTGTTGTGGCAACTCAAATGTCCAACTTGGGGCTTGAACATTATCTTAAAACCTTAGGCCTTGAGCTTTTAAGGACGCCTGTAGGAGATAGACCCGTTCTTGAAGCTATGCGTCAGCTTGGAGCAAATCTTGGAGGAGAGCAGTCAGGTCATATTCTTTTAACAGATTTTGCAACCACAGGAGATGGCTTAATGGCAGCTCTTCAAGTGTTGGCTTTGATTGTCAAAGAAAAAAGAACACTTCACGAGATGGGAGGACTTTTTACCCCCCTTCCCCAAATGTTAAAAAATGTTCGCCTTAGCAGCATAAAAACACTAAAAGATCCTGGGTTTTCAAGTCTTATGAAAAAATGGGAAAAAGTTTTAAGTCCAAAAGGCAGACTCTATATAAGGCCTTCTGGCACTGAACCTCTGATCCGCCTTATGGCAGAAGGAGAAGACACCGATCTTTTAAGTGACTGCTTAGAAGAGTTATCGTTTGCTCTTGAAAAACAGGCAAGAGCATAAAAATATCATTAAATTAATAAGGACACTAAATCATGAATAAACTTTATTTCATCTTAGCTTTAGGAATAAGCTCGGTCGTTTCAACGGTATTAGCAGCTCAAGCAACCCCTGCTCCTGTAGCTGCTCTTTCTACAAACCAACAAGCAGTTAAGAAAATATTTGATGAACTTGAAAAAGTTGCTAATAGTTCTGCGTCTGGAAATAGTGCTGAGTCACAATTGATTACCATTTATAAAAGTCACACTGATCATAATACGTTGTGGGATCAAGTTTTCCCCAAAGCTGCAGCAGATCCTTCTAAATACCTAGAAGTAAAAACAGCGTTTGAAAGCTTTAATGCAAGACTGTTTTC
>DATDSS010000135.1:0-4254 GCA_035291245.1 Alphaproteobacteria bacterium
CGTGGTTAAGCCTTTAATTGAAGCAGCCCTTAACGGTACGGACGTAAAAAGGCCTTGGCTTGGTATAACTTGTCAAGCGCTAACACCTGAAATTGCAAGCTCCCTCGGGCTTAATTATTTAACTGGCGCAATTGTTTCAAATGTGCATCCACTTAGCCCCTTAAAAGATCACCTTCAAGATGGAGACGTAATTGTTGCCATAAACACAAAGCCCATAAGCTCTTCAGAAGAGATCGATTTTATTTTAAATACCCATAAAATTGGGGATAAAGTTTCCATAAACTTTATCCGAAGGGGGAAAGCAGAAACCCTCGAACTTATTTTAGAAGAAGCACCGTCTTTAAAAACTGAAACCACTTTTGAAGTGACAGAGTCTAAGTATTTAAAAGGCGTGGTCTTAGCTCAATCAAAAAATTCAAAAGGAATGATCGTTATTGATATTTTAAAGGATTCCGCGGCACTTTCCTTAGGCATTGAAAAAGGTGATGTTCTTTTGAAAATCAACACTATCGATGTTTCTTCAATGCAAGATGTAAAGACTGCTTTATCAAAAGGTGTTCACGGTATATCGTTGGTCATAGACAAAAATGGTCAAATAGTAAATCTTCGTGTCCAGTTCTAATGAGTTATTAAAAGAATTACATCCTCTTGCTGATAAGCTTCGCCCTAGTTGCCTAAACGACGTGGTGGGGCAAGCGCATTTATTAAATGAAAGAGGCGTTTTAAGGCATCTTTTAAGTTTATCAAAACTTCCTTCTCTAGTGTTTTGGGGCCCGCCTGGTGTTGGAAAAACCACTCTTGCAGGTTTGATTTCCAAAGAAAAAGAAATGCCCTTTGAGGCACTTTCAGCCGTTTATGCAGGCGTTAGTGATCTTAAAAAAATATTTGAAAGATATTTAGGAACACCTTTTATTCTATTTATTGATGAAATTCATCGCTTTACAAAAACACAACAAGACGCACTTTTAGACCCTATTGAAAAGGGCCGCGTTACTTTAATTGGGGCTACAACTGAAAATCCATCTTTTAGCCTAAATAGAGCGCTTTTATCACGTGTTCGCGTGCTCACCTTAAAACTTTTAACTTATGAGGATTTAAAACATTTATATGGAAAAGTTTCTCTAAGACTCCCCTCCCCTATATCCTTAAAACCAGAAGTTTTAGACTATTTAATAAGCCTTTGTGAAGGAGACGCCAGGCGGTTTTTAAACTACCTTGAGCAACTGTTATCAAGCCCCATTACAACTTGGAGCATTGAAAATCTTGGGGAAATTTTGCAAAAGCCCCTACCCGCCCATGACAAAGAAGGCCAAGCTCACTATAACCTGATCAGTGCTATGATCAAATCGGTTAGGGGGTCTGATCCCCAAGCTGCTCTTTATTGGTTTTCAAGAATGATCCAAGCAGGTGAATCCCCCTTATATATAGCAAGGCGTCTTGTGCGCTTAGCAGGTGAAGACATTGGCCTTGCAGATCCTCAAGCACTTATTCATGCTCAATCTTGCTTAAACGCCTATGAATCCATGGGATCGCCAGAAGGGGACTTGATTTTAGCCAATAGCGTTTTATATTTAGCTACAGCTCCAAAGTCTAATGCTGCTTACAACGCCTATAACAAGGCTTGCTCTAAGGCGCAAGAAACCGCTTGTCTTTCCCCACCAATTAGCATTTTAAACGCTCCTACAACCTGGATGAAAGAACAAGGCTATGGCAAGGGCTATGTCTATGACCATGATGAACCGTATGCTTATTCAGGACAAGAATTTATGCCTGTTGAGCTAAAGACCACCACTTTTTATAAACCAGTGGATCGGGGCTTTGAAAGAGAGATCCAAAAACGTATAAGCTTTTGGAATAAACTAAAAGAGTCAAAAAATCTTTAATCAAATCGCCTCTATTTTGGCATAAAAATATATAAGGATCCTTTTGATATCATTTGCCCTGCAAGCGTTTCTGCATCAGCCCCACTTCCAAAAAAGACATCTCCTCTGATTGGGCCTTTTATGGCCCCTCCTGTATCTTGGGTGACTAAAAGTTTTCTAAAAGACTTTGAAGAGGTTTTAAGGGGAGCACTTGCATCAAGCCACACAGGAAGCCCCAGAGAATAATAAAACATATCAACAGCTAAACTTCTTTTTGGGGTTAAAACAACGCCTTGCGCTCCAACTGCTCCAGTTTGTTGATTTTTCTTAAAAAACACATAAGACGTGTTGAGATTCATAACTTCTTGCGCTTGGGATGGATTTTCTTTTAGCCATTTTTTAATCCCTTGAAGGCTAGAACCGTCCCCTCCTTTTTCTTTGACTGTTTTTCCAATAGCATAATAGGGGTAGCCATTTTGGCCTGCATAGCCTACTCGTAAGACTTCTCCGCTGTCTAGTTGAATAAGGCCACTTCCTTGGATTTCAAGGAAAAAAGAATCAATAGGGCTATCAACATAAACAAGTTCTAACCCCTTTTTTGCAAGAGCACCTTTCATAATAGCTGCACGTGATCTTTTTTTTAAGTGCGCTGGAGGCATGCGATACAAAGGATACTGATAGCGTCCATATCTTCTATAAGCCCCCCTTAACATGGGATAATAATAGCCCGTAAAGGTGCCCTGGTCATTTTCACCTGAAAGCTTTATCTTATAAGGGCTCAAGTGCTTTTGCATAAGTTTTTTGATGTCCCCTTTATCAGAAATAGTAAGACTTTCCTTGCAAAAAGGAGCCCAATCTTTTGCTGCCTTATTAGGGCCTACTTGTTTAGTTGAGGGATGGTTTAAAATAACACGACAACTTTTTTGAATAGCTGGCAAGGCTTCATGATGCGCGTCATGGTCCCACTGTGGAACATCTGAATAAGAAACTTTTTCAAGCTCTAAGTTTCTTGTTTTTGAAATTTTGGCCGTTTCACAAGACGTCAATAGTACGATAAGGCCAAGAGCTTGACTAAGAGTCTTGCTGAGCTGTTGCCACCAAATACCATTTAGGCGTTTTATCTTTAAAGTCACGCTCAAATGTCCAAGAATCTTTTTGTCTAAGGGTAAGTTTTGCAGGATTATCAATAATTTGTCCATCAGCGTTGGTTGTAAAAGATAAATGTTCGCTCTTAAAAAGTAGTGTGGCGCGAGCAACTGATTCTTTCAAGGACAAAGATACAAGTTCACAAGACTCAATGGATAAAACTTGCGTATCCAGGGTAAGATTTTGGCTTTTTCTGTCTTTTATAGCTTGAAAAAACTGATCCAAAACACTTTTAGACAAAAGCTCTTCAAGAGTTAAAGTATCCTCTTTGGAAAAAGATTCAATGATCATTTTATATGCTTTTGGGGCATTTTTTATCAAGCTTTCCACTTGAAATGCGGGAGAAAAAACTCGAATACGTCTAATAGCATCCAAAATCTCCTCACTATAGGTAACAGGTTCTAGATCAATAACAACAGTCTCTTTTTCCCCCTCATGGAGTAAAGATTCCCCACCTTTAGGTCGTAAAGGAATCACGTTGTCTGTTGCATCAGAGTTTTGCGGTTCAAAAGGAGCACGTCCTTTTTCCTGAAAGTGCCCCGTTTTAGAGCCTAACATCGACCAAAGACGCAAAAATAGAAAAACAGATAAACCTGCTAAGATAAAAAGTTCTGCCCAAACACCCATGCTTTTTTAACTCACTTTCAAAAATGTTTTAACTTTTAGTATCTACTACTAGACGATCTTAGCAGTAAATTGCTAAAAAAGAATGTACATACAAACCTTTGGAGAAAAAAATATGTCCCAAGAACAAAAAGAACCCGCTTTAATGTTTCATGCTCAATTTATTAAAGATTTATCTTTTGAAAATCCTGACCCTGCAAACGCTTTTAACCCTCAAGCAACAGCTCAACCAAATATTGGCGTTAATGTCCAAGCCAAAGCGCAAAATCTAGGTGATCGCAATTTTGAAGTTGTTTTAGAAATTAGAATTGACGCAACAAGAGAAGACAATCCTCTTTTCATCACAGAACTTACCTATGCTGGTATTTTAACGGTCGCAAATCACATAGAAGAAGCACGCGTTGCAGAAGTTGTCATGATAGATGGGCCACAATTACTGTTTCCGTTTGCCCGTCAACTTATTGCAGACGTCACACGTGATGGAGGATTTCCGCCTCTTCTTTTGGCTCCAATGGACTTTGCGGCTCTTTATCAAACCCAACATAAAACTGCTTAAGAAAACCAAAAACCTCCTTTTGGAGGTTTTTTTATTTCAACAACATCTTAAACAGGTGGTAAAATT
>DATDSS010000136.1:0-4359 GCA_035291245.1 Alphaproteobacteria bacterium
AAAAAAGTTATGGCAGGATCTCTTAACAAGGTACTTTTGATTGGAAATTTAGGACGCGATCCTGAGATAAGGCATACAAATGATGGCTCTAAGGTTGCTCAACTTTCTTTAGCCACCACCGAAAGCTGGAAAGACAAGATGTCTGGTGAAAGAAAAGATAAAACCGAATGGCACCGCGTTGTTATTTTTAATGACCGTTTGTGCGATGTGGCTGAAAAATACTTAAAAAAAGGTTCAAGGCTATACGTAGAAGGTCAACTTCAAACTCGAAAATGGACAGATAACACAGGACAAGACCGCTATACAACAGAAATTGTGATTTCAAAGTTCAAAGGTGAAATGACCCTTTTAGACACAAAAGCTTCTAGTGGTGGCTTTGAATCAGGTGCGCAAGATCCTTTTAATTCGCCTACATCATCGCCATCAAGTTCTTCCTTTCCTGATCTTGATGATGACATCCCTTTTTGATGAGA
Source organism: Alphaproteobacteria bacterium (assembly GCA_035291245.1). GTDB lineage: Bacteria > Pseudomonadota > Alphaproteobacteria > Paracaedibacterales > DATDSS01 > DATDSS01. The sequence continues at coordinate 474 of DATDSS010000136.1, forward strand.
ACAGCTGTTCGCATTTTAGGACTTGATCCAGGATTAAGGGTCACTGGCTGGGGCATCATTGATGTTTTAGGAACCCATATTAGGCATATTGCTCACGGCGTGATATGCCCTAAGGTGGAGCAGGATCTAAGCTTTCGCTTAAAGCAGCTTTTCGAAGGACTTCGGGGGATCATAGAGCTTTATGAGCCAGATGAGGCTTGCGTAGAAGAAACGTTTGTTAATAAAAATCCCGCCTCTACCTTAAAGCTTGGAATGGCTCGAGGTGTTGTGTTAATGGTTCCTTCTTTGTTTGATATACGTGTTAGTGAATACAGCGCCAATAAAGTAAAAAAATCTGTAGTAGGTGTAGGTCACGCTGATAAACATCAGATAAGCACCATGGTGCAATTTTTGTTGCCTGGCGCAAAAGGTGTGACAGCTGATGCAGCCGATGCTTTGGCAATAGCTCTGTGCCACACAAGCCATAGAACTTTTTTAAAAAGTGCTGTAGCTTAAAAAGCGTTCTTTTTTTATGTGGCTGATTTTTTTTAGAAAACCTATGCTTTTCTGTAACAGCCTGTAAAAAAAGAATACTTATGAAAAATAAAGTTATTACGACTTTTATGTGCTTGGTTGCTGTGTTAAGCCAAGTGCCCATCTTTATTCAATACCAAACGATAGCATTTAACAAAAGCGCAAAAGATCTGTCCTTTAATGCTTTTTTCCTAGCTTTTACAATTAATATTTTGTGGCTTTTTTATGGAAAATATAAAAAAGACTTACCGCTTATCCTTGGTAATTTAGCTGGGTTTTCCTTAAATTGCTTAATGTGTTTTGTTATTTGGAAGTACGGATGAAATTAAATTTTTATGCAAAATTAACTCTTTGTTAAGGTTTCAACCCTAGCTTTATCACCTACCATAACTGATTATAAAGGTGAGTTGGTATGAACAAAATAGTTTTTGTATTCGTGTGTTTAATAAGTTCTATTATGGCTAGTGGGAATGACGAAGGGGAAGAGGGCCTTCATCAAAAACGAACTTCTAAAAGGTTTTCCTTAAAACTTGTGTCCCCTTTTTCAAGGGATAAAATAGAACCATCTAATTCTCAACAAGATCACACCCAAAAAAATGTTGTTGAAAAAAAACGAAACTCTAAAAGGTTATCGATCCATTTGGGGGTCCTAAATAGTCTTGATGATACTTTTGAAACCCATGTTCCTCAAGACAAACTAACAATAGCTCATTTCCTCCTCATTAATCAGCCCATGAAGGCCGAGGAGTATATAAAAGCCAAGGAAGAATCCAAAAGACAGTCTTTACGATCTCTTGCAAACCATTTAAAAGACATTAAAAACTTCGGTGATTTCCTTGAAGACATCCTAGAAGAAGACACGCTTTTACAAACCCCAAAGTCTCCCCAGGAAAATTAAAACTTATAGGTAAGACCAACTCTTACACTTTTTTCTTTATAGGTGCTTTTCATGTAGTTGCCCATGATTTGAGCTGTTAATTTTTTTTCAAGCAGAATTTGAACGCCTGCCCCAAGTCCAAGTTCTGTCCTTTTTTTACACGAGCTTTCTTTAGGATCTTCAGAGTTTTTTTTGTTTTTTGAATAACTTGTTGTGCCTTCTATAAAGGGCAAAATCCCCTTGATATTATAGTAATGAAATTTCAGTAAATAACCGATCTTACCTTTTACGACGATAATGTTTTCTTGCGCAAGCGCGGCAGAATCTGTCATATTCAGCTTAGTTGATAAGAGTGACCTTAGATTTATGTTGGTACGCCAAGAGCTTTTTTTAAAAGATAAGTCCGAGATTTTTCTTAAAACAGAAACGTCATTCTTATGAAAATTATTTAAAGAGACGTTATGTTTTAAAGTAGACACCCCTTCTTGGCAAAAGGCGTGCGAACTGAACAGACAAAAAATACCAAGGACTATTTTGTTCATTTTTAACTAAAATTTTATTAGATCGTAGGTTCATGTTAGGGGCTATTTTCTTAACAAATGGTTAATTTTTAAAATTTTTAACGGGGGGATTTTGATAGATTCGCTTTTCAGGCGTATAGTTTTCGTCATGTTTTGCCAAAAGCTTAGTGGCTTTAAAAACGCCATCCTCTAAGGTGCCTTGGGCAACAACCCCTTTCCCTTCTTTGAATAAATCAGGTAGTATTCCTTCGAATTCAACTCTTATAGAGTGTATTTGGTCAGTTACTGCAAACTTTATAAGATTAGTGTCAAATGTTAAACTCCCTGTTTCTACAAGACCTCCAAGCCGCAAATTTTTGGAAAAAGAAACCTCTTTAAGTTCTTGGGGGGTTTTATAATAAACTATTTCTTCTTGCATGGCTAAAAGAAGCCCCCCTACAAGAAAAGCCGCCCCTAGTAGTAAAAAAACTATAACGCGTGTTCTGTGGAGCATGGGTACTTAATCTTTAAAAGCCGTGAATTCTTTATAACACCAAATTCCTAAAAGCCCCAAGATAGTTGTACACACCAAATAGGTACAATAGATCACAGCGCGCCCTCTTATCTTTAATATTTTATCAAAATTCTACTACCCGTGTGATAGCAAACTTACTTTAAAGCTTTAAAGTGCGCCTTACAAGTATGGATCTACTCTTGTGAGTTCACCGTAAAATAGGGGGTAACAGACCTTTTTTGAAACTCTTTTTTGACCGTTTCAAACGGTGGGGGGCAAGCCCTTAAAATTCTAAAGTTTATATCTTAGCCCAAGCTCAATCACCTGTTGGTCTGGTATTTTATAGAAATCTGTTGGATTTTGAGACAATGACGCCAAAAGAATATAAAGTTTTTGGCTAAATTTGCTTAGATTGTGATAGTTTGAGCTTACAGGAATACCACGCCCTAAAAATATAGACACATTTTGTGGATTAGGGATTTTTTTATTATGAGCAAGCCATTCTATAACTTTATAAAGGTTGGGATTTTCTTTAAAACCATAATTGGCAACCACTTGATAACAGTTGTTGGTAATTGTTTCAAACTCAAAATGCTCAGTTTTTTTAACAACGGGCTTTTCCTTGATAACAATAGAAACAAATATAACAACCTCATGCAAAAACTTATTGTGGTGCAACTGCATCATCAAAGCGCTGGGGATTTTATAAGGCTGCCTGCATAAAAATAACGAAATACCTGGTATAGCGGTTGGATAGTCTTTTTTATGGTCTTCTATAAACTCTTTAATTGGATCATGAATGTTAATTTTTTGACTTTGCAGGGCTTTATTTCCCTTAACCCAAGTAGTAATAATAACAAAAACCCCTAAAGATAAAAGGACTGCAAACCAAGCGCCTTCTTTAAATTTCATAGCATTTGTAATCACAAAAAGCATATCAATAGAAAAAATAGGGATAAAAACGATAAGCCTTATAACCAAGCTCCAGGTATATTTTTTAGAAACCATTACAAAGATCAAAAAAGACGTAATAAGCATAATAGCTGCCACACAAAGGCCATATGCAGCTGCTAAATTCTCTGAATTTTTAAATAGTAAAACAGCAAGTGTTGTAAAAATAAATAGGATGAAATTTAGCGCTGGTGCGTATACTTGGCCAATATGCTCTCTAGACGTGTTGACAATCCTCATTCTGGGAAGATAATTTAACAACGTTGATTGACTAACCACTGAAAAAAGGCCTGATAAAACAGCTTGAGAGGCAATGATCGTAGCAATCGTTGAGAAAATGATCATACCGTGAAGCGCCCAACTTGGCGCTAAATGATAAAATGGATGAGAAATTGCTTCAGGAGTTTTTAAAAGCAAAGCCCCTTGGCCTAAATAATTTAAGCAAAGAGCAGGAAAAACAATCCAATTCCAAGATACTTGGATAGGGCGCCTTCCAAAATGACCAAGATCTGCGTATAAGGCTTCTGCACC
>DATDSS010000137.1:0-6151 GCA_035291245.1 Alphaproteobacteria bacterium
ATCTCCTAAGCCGGTGTACAAGGCTGTTTCATTTTGGATGTTCTCAAAAGAAGTAATAGGCGTATTGGTGGAAGCCCGTAATACTTCTTTTGCATAAAAATCACCTTTTAAAGAATTAAGAGATTTAAAATTTTCAATTACTTTTTCATAATCCTCCTTCGTTCTAGAAGTCGAAAAGTAAGAGTCATAATATAAATAAAATCTGTCTTCCTTTTTTTCAGAGATAGTAAAGCTATCTATGGCGCGCTTATAAAGCTCTTCATAAAAATTTGGCATAGGAAGATCTTGTTTGTTCTTTTTCCATTCGGTTATTAAAATTTGAGATAAATGGTAAATAGCAGAAGAGGTATTTTCTTTAGCAAGTTGACAAAGATCTTCAACGTAATCATATAAGACCTCTTGATCGTATTTCTTTAAAGGTTTTGAATCAACAAGGAATTCAACTTCTTTTAAAAGTTCTTCTGAATTGATTGAGAAAGCAGGAGTGCTATATAATAACACGCCAAGAGTTAGGTTTAATAAATATCTCATAAAGTGAAAATTTTTATTTAAGTTATATGAATCTTTTACATAATTTTTTATAAAAAGTAAAAAAAATTTAGTAAATTTATAAAATAATTTTTTTAAATCTTTAAAATTCATTGCCCAAAGCCTGCCTGATTTATTAAACTTTCAAGGCCAGGATCGATGTAAAGCCCTTCATCTTCCTCAACAGCTACCAGATCACTTTGTGAAGGTGAAGACAGGACTTTTTCAAGGTCTTTAGAAGGGGACAAAAAGACCTCTCCAGTTGAGGTTGTGCCGCTATAGTAACCTTTCATGATATGAGCCCATGTCCTTGCAGGTAGTCTTCCTCCTGTTGAAATTTTTTTCATGTCTGTTCGTCTGGAGTCATTTCCAGCCCAAACGCCAGCCACCATATCGCTTGTAAACCCTACAAACCAGGCATCGCTATCGCCGTTACTGCCGGTTTTCCCATAAACTGGCCGATCAATTTTTGCGCCTCTTCCCGTTCCTGCATTCACTACTTCAAAAAGCATATGACGCATTTTTTCTGTAACAGTGGTTGATAAAACTTTTTGAGTTTGAGTTTTTTGAGTGTATAAAATCTCTCCTGTTGCTTTGTTCCTTATTTCCAAAATCCCGTATGGAATGCAACGGTTTCCTTGATTAGAAAGGACAGCAAAAGCACTTGTTAATTCAAGAAGGCTAACTTCTTTTGAACCCAAAGCCATACTCAGATCTGTTCCAAGCTTCGATGAAATCCCCATGCGGTGCGCTATAGCTGCGATTTTAGGCGCCCCCACACTTAAAGCTAAGCGCACGGTCACAGGGTTAACTGATTTTTTAAAAGCTGTTTCTAAGCTAATTTCTCCTTGAGGGATCCACATATAAAGACTGGGCTTCCACGTTCCCACTTGAATGGGAGTGTCTTCTACCATGCTTTGGGTATCATAGCCTGCTTCAAGGGCGCTTAAATAAACAAATAATTTAAAGGCTGAACCTGCTTGACGTTGGGCTTGATACGCTCTGTTAAATTGACTTTTTGAATAATCTTGTCCCCCAATCATTGCTTTTACGGCCCCATCTGGTGTCATAGCTACAAAAGCCATCTCTCCTACGTGAAGGTCACGCCCCATGTCTTTTATCATGGTTTTAACGCCTTCTTGAGCTTGACGCTGAAAAGCAGGATCAACGGTTACAACAACGATTAAGTCTTTATCTGAAAAATCTACATAGTCATTGAGAGAGTCGTAAACCCAATCTGTAAAAAACTTCATGCATTGGTCTGAGGTGTCTTTGTTTTCCAACGATTGATTGAGGTAGGGTTCAACCTCTTTAATGAATCCTGCCTCTTGCATTAATTTTAAAACAACAAGAGCGCGTTGATGCGCTTTTTTAGGGTTATGAGCAGGTGAATACTTAGAAGGAGCTTTTAAAAGGCCTGCGATAATGGCTGCTTCATAAACTGTTAGTTCTTTGGCACTTTTTTGAAAGTATTTTAGCGCTGCTGCGTCCACTCCATAGGTTCCTGCTCCAAAATACACTCGGTTTAAATACATTGTTATAATTTGATCTTTGGTAAAGTTCCATTCCAACCAAAAAGATAATAAAACCTCTTGCATTTTACGTCTGATAGATCTGTCATTAATGTCATAAAGACCTTGGGACTGTAAAAAGTTTTTAGATAATTGCTGCGTAAGGGTTGAAGCTCCTTGAACAATGCGGTCAGCTTTATAGTTTGTGTAAAAAGCTCTTGCTATGCCTATGATATCAACTCCGAAGTGGTGATAAAAACGTCTGTCTTCAACAGCCATCAAAGCTTGAGGAACATAAGGCGGTAACTCTTTAACGCTTACCATATCCTCATAAAGATCCCCATAGGTTCCAACTACTTGACCGTCTTGGGTTTGCATAACAACAGAGGGTTTTCTGGTCGTGCTTTGGAGTTGTTTTACGTCAGGAAGATCATAAGAAAACCATAATATAGCAAGGCCTGCGAAACTTAATCCCCAAATGCTTAAAATCAAAAAGAATCTTCCCAATAGTCCAAAAAAAGTATGCTTTTTAGGTTTTTGTGGAGCTGACTTTTTCTGAGGTTTTTTCAAAAACTTTAAAAAAAAATCATAAATTGAATTTTTTTTCTTTTTAAGGGGAAGCGTTCTTTTTTCGCCTTGCGAACGAGGAGGATGTGCCACTGTTTTTACGTTTATTTTAAAGATGAAAGACTATAATTACCCCTATACTAGCATACTCTTTTGCTTTTTTTGAATAAAGATGAGTTTCTTTTGCAAGGCCTATAAGCTCATCTAATTTTGATGAATCGGCGAGCTTCCTCAAAGCTTTGAAAATTTTTTGTCCTAGCCCTTGACAAGAACCTCTATTTTTAGGATAGTATCAGTGGATATCTTTTTAAAGATAGCTGGCGGAGTAGCTCAGTTGGTTAGAGCAGCGGAATCATAATCCGCGTGTCGGGGGTTCAAATCCCTCCTCCGCTACCATTTTGTTAAAGATCAAGGTCTTTTGCATTAGAAAAATTTTCTATTAGGTTGTCGCTTTCTAACTGTTCGTCTTCTATGTTAACGGGATGAGCTCTTTCACTATAGTTTAGAAAAATAGTATTTTTTTCCTTTTTTACATAAAATACGGGCAAAGTTGAAAGATCAATCAAAATGGGATTAGACACGAAGTTTTGCCCCGATTGAGGTTTGGTAAAAACTGCGGTTATTTCTAAAAAAGCCCCTTCATTTGGATAATGAATAAAATAAGGATTTTTGTCATCTATACTGCGGCCTTTGTAAGCTTGTGTATAGTCTAGCAATGTATAGTGCACTGTTTTATCACAAAAGGTGTCTTTGACATCAAAATAAATTCTGTCTTTGTAATCTATATTTGCAGGAAACGAAAGATTATTTATAAAAACGGGAATTTCCAAAAAGTTATCTTCTTGTGGAGTAGCAAAAGAGGAACCCAAACTCAAGAGAACAAAAGCGTATAATTTTATCATCATTATCTCCTCTGCTGTTTGTTTCATGGACGTTTTTTTTAAGAATCATCCAACAACTGAAGTCTTTTTCAAAAACTGTTCTACATGTCGCCCTTGGAAAATTTTAATGCCCGCATTACTGCCAAAATCTACGGCTTCTTGGGAATCGGATCTGGCAAGGATAACATTGTTTTGCCCAAGCTTTTCTAAAAGGTGCTCAATTTTTTTTGTTACAAGTTCTGTTACTTCACTAGGCTGCTGCTTTTCAATATAGGCTTTAGACCATAAAAGTTTCACCATGTTAACACCAGATTGTTCAAACTCTAAAAAGCGTAAGCTGTAGTAATCAATGCCACTAAGGCATACTTCAATGTCTTTTTCTTGGAGTATTTGTCGTGCAAAATCAAAAGCTTCGTAATCGCTTATCAAATCTAGCCTATCAAGCTCAACAATTAAACGAATGTTTAGATTTTTAAGGCTTTCTAAAAACCGGTAAAAATGCGAGGAAATAACAGATCGTGCATTCAAGCTTATAGTCAAGCAAGAAATGTTTCCTTTTTTGAGTATATCAAAAAGATAGTCGATCATTTTTCTGTCAAAAGATAATGTTAAGTGTTTAAAAAACCAGGGGTTAGAGATAAAAGCACGATCAAGTTCAAAGTGATTTTCAAGATCCTCTTGCGAGATATAAAACTCTTGTCCAATGGAAGTATGTTGGGATGAGCTTTCAATCCATACAACGGATCGCCTTTTAATGAAGCCCTCTAAATCAGAGTTTTTCATCAAAGAAATTATTTCTATGGCTTTATGAACAGGGATAGCATGGGTATCAATTGTGAGAGGATCATGGTTGAAGGCTTTCAAGGGAATAAGGCTTGAAAACTGAAAGTTGGGCTGATCCTCCATTAACATATCTTCTAAAAGAGATAAGCATTGGTTGTATTCGTGACGTACACTTAAGCATGTATAATAACTTTTTGATTTACGATCTAGTAAGAAGGGGTCGTCTGGTAAAATATTTCGTACCGATCCAATGTACTTTTCAATATCAACAAAGCTTGCCTCTCTTAAAAGAACAACCACATCGCCATTACGAGTTGTAAAGGCTTTTGCTTTAAAGCGCATGAATATTTTTTCAATTTCAAAGCGATAAGCATTAATTTGATGCGACAGCCTATTATAGGGGCGAAAGTTTGAAAAAGAAAAAAAGATAAGATAAACACCCTCAGGGGTACTTTTCAGTTTTTCTAGAACCTTTATTAACACTTGTAAGGGGTGCTCTTTTTCCAGTACTCCCATTAAAAAACCTGCCTTTATTCCTGATAAAACTCATTCCTACCTTCTAATATAGAGCAAAAAGCTTTATAAAAAGTTAATGCGGTCTTAAAAATATTAAAAGAATGAAAAAAATTCTGTTGCTTGTCAGGTCTCTTGGTTTAGGGGGGGCTGAAAGACAGTTGGTGCTTTTAGCAAAAGGGCTAAGGTGCAAAGGGTGGAATGTAAAAATCGTAACCTTCTATAATGAATGTTCTTACTCTCTTGAGGGCTGTGAGCATATAGTTCTTGATAAAAAAAGCCGTTATGATTTTTTGGGGTTTTTTAAAAATTTATATTCCCTGCTAAAACAAGAAAAGCCAGATGTGGTTTATTCTTTTATGACCGTTGGGAATCTGGCCAACCTAGTAACGCGCCTTGCCTGTCCAAAAGCCTTGTCTGTGTGGGGGGTGCGCGCTTCGATAATGGACTTATTCGCCTATGATTTTTTTGCACGCCTTACAAGCTTTTTTGAAAAAGCTTTGATGCGTTTTTCACAGGGGGTTATCGCTAATTCAACTGAAGCTTTAGAAACGGTTTGTCATCCTAACAAAGTGGTCGTTTATAATGGCATTGATACAAAAACATTTTGCTTTAACCTTTCCAAGAGGCAAGGCTTTAGAGAAAAACTAGGATTGAATGAGACTCATAAAGTTATTGCAATTGTTGGGCGTTTTGACCCGATGAAAGATCATGAGACCTTTTTTAAAATGGCAAAACTGCTTTACGAAAAAAATAAAAATATACGTTTTGTTATTATGGGAAATGGCCCAAAGGATTATGAGGCGTTTTTTTTAAAGCTTTCTAAAAAATTAAAACTTAATGAAGTCTTACAAATTATTCCTGCACAAACTCCCCCACCTTATGAAGCCTTTGATGTGGTGGTGTCTTCATCTGCTTTTGGAGAAGGGTTTAGCAACGTTTTAAGTGAAGCTCTAAGCACGGGTATTCCGTGTGTTGGGACAAAAGTAGGGCAGACACCCTTTCTTTTAGGGGAAGAGTGGTGCGGACCAGTTAAAGACTATAAAGCTCTAGCATTGAAGGTATTAGACTGCCTTGAGTTGTATCCAAGCGTTCCTGTCAAAAGCTTAAGGCATCGTATAGAAAAAGATTTTAGTCTTGAAACCATGGTGGAAAATACCATAAAGGCCTTTGAGGCGTTTAAGAAACAATAGCTTTTAAAACAGGCAAAAAAAAGGGGAGGGGAGTCTGCACCCTCTTATCCTCCAAATTTATAATAAACTTTAAGCATTAAGCGGTGTTGAGAGGGTAATAGCATATAAGATCTTCCCGCCCCATTTGTGGGTTCTGGTTGGATTTTTTTCCCTCTCATATACGTGTATTCTCCTG
>DATDSS010000138.1:0-2856 GCA_035291245.1 Alphaproteobacteria bacterium
TTGTCACACATGTTCTTAAAGAGGCTGGTTTAACATCAATATCAAGTTTTCCTGCCTCAATTTTTGAAACGTCTAAAATGTCATTTACCAAATTTAAAAGCATGCTAGCGGAGTCTGCTATAATAGTAACATTTTTATGGGCAATATGGTCTGTTACCTTTTCTTTTAAAAGGTTTGTAAGGCCGATAATTCCCGTCAAAGGCCCCCTTAAGTCGTGGTTAAGAGAGGCAATAAATTTTGACTTAGCCTCAGAAATTTTAAGAGTTTGATTGCGCATCTCTTCAAGTTCATGTTGCAGATTTCGGTAAGAGGTGATGTCAACAATTTGACCAGCGATTCTAAAGACACGCCCTTGAGCATCGGTTTGGCTAAGCGCTTTTAAAATGACAGTTGCGTATGTTTTTTGTTTGGTAAGAATTCTAATTTCATAAGAAAACTCCCCTTCTGGTTTATCAATATAGTTTGTCATGTATTGAGAAAAAGGGCCAAAATCCTCTTGGTGGACATTTTCTAAAAACCATTCAACGGACTCTCCTATGGGATCCGTTTCTTCATAGCCTAGAAGCTTTTTAAACTTTCCAGAGATTTTTGGGCTGTTGGTAACAGTCGTCCAATCCCAAATACCATCTGCGCAGTTTTTAATAGTTTGTAAAAACCATTCATCTTCTGCCACTTGCCCGGTGCTTATAGTTTTGAGGTAAGTGATATCTTGTAAAAAACCGTTAAGGCAAATAATTTCTCCCTCTTCGTTAAGCTCAATATCTCCTTTATCAATAACCCAAATGACAGAGCCATCTTTTTTAATAAGGCGGCATTCATTATGATAACTTTTTTTATAGCGAATCGCCTCATGAATTCTAAAGTCTACGGTGTCTTTGTCTTCAGCTGGAACCAAATCTTGCAAAAGAATCGAATTTTTTCCTTGAAATCCAAAACCATAGTCCTCTTGTAAGTTAAGAAGCGTTAAAAAATGGTTATTACAAAACAATAGTTTTCTTTTTAGATCCCCTGTAGTTCGGTAAAGCGCAAGAGGCATGCTTTTTTCGATAAAACTCCAATAAGCCTCTTGTAAAAGCCTGTTTTCGCCTTCTTTATTATTTAAAGATTCAAAAGACTTAAGCATTATATCTCCTTAGGTTTTTTTTATAAAACCAAAGCCTTGATAAAAGAGTGTTTTTTAAAACGATCAAGAACACGATTACGCTAAACTTGATTTAGAATAAAAAACCTTTTCAACAAAATAACTTAAGTCGAAAAGGTTAATAAATCGTTAATTTATTCCTCTTCATCTTCGTTTGAGGAATCTTTTTCTTTACCATCTTCATCAGTTGTATCGCCATTTGATGATTTTTTAGAAGAATCGTCTGTTGAGGTGTCCTCTTCTTCGTCTTTAGCTGAGGAGTTATCTTCGGTTTTTTCTTCATCCTCGGTTTTTTCTTCTTCTGGAGTTGTTTTTTTAGAAGAAGTTGCGGTTAAAAGAGGGGGTTTTTGTAAAACTATTTTTTCATAAGCTGCTTGACATGGCCCAATGAGAGCGCCATCAATACAATATTTTGTACACACCTCTCCAAAGGCTTTAATGGCGCAGGTTGGCCTTTTTCCAGATCCTGTACATTCTTTTTTACAAAACGGGGATTGGAGTTCTTCAAGAGCGTTTAAAAGCTTAGTTTTCAGGGGTTTTTTCAGGCTCATTGTATCAACAGCATTATAACCCCTTCTTAAGACTTCAATTTTAGAGGCAACTTTCTCAAGTCTTTTTGGAAGAGGGGAGTCTACTTTTGAGTTTTTTATAGGACCTGTTTCTGGGAGCTTTGCTTGAAGGTCAAAAGTTCCTGCAAAGAAGCTTACAAAAACTAAGGCCAAGATTTTTAGATAGATTTTCATTTTTTTACCTTACTTTTTTAAATTTAGCTTTCAAGATGAGATCTTAAAAACCAGGCTTGTTTTGTGTGATAATCCATGCGCTCAATCATTTTATCCATTGTGACTTGGTCTTTTAGTGATTCACATAAGTCAAAGACATCTTGAGCTTTTTTAACAAGTGTTTCATGGTCCACCAATAAAAAACGGATAGTATCAAGTGCGCCTTGAGATTTCTTGTCAGATTCGATACAAGAGGTATCTATCATTTCTTTTAGGCAAGCAGGAGGAGAAAAACCAAGCGATCTTACACGCTCTGCTAGAGGATCGATTGCTTCAAAAAGCTCTTCATACTGTTTTGAAAAAAGCTCATGAAGCGGCAAGAATTGTAGACCTGTGACACTCCAATGGGCGTAATGAGTTTTATAGTACAAGACAAATGTGCTGGCTAAAAATTCATTGAGCGATTTTGCAATCTTTTCTCGATTTTCTAAGCAAAGGCCAATATCTATAACCATTTTAAATAGCCAAATTAAATACTCTTATACCTATAAGAATAAATGAGACTTGTTAAAATTTCGTAAAGACTAGAGGATTTTTTACTAAAAGACCTCTGACAAGCCCGGACGTTTTCTGGTAAGAGACAAGACAACTCCCATTGCAAAAGCAAGAGCTAGTAAAGAGGAGCCCCCATAACTTATAAAAGGCATCGTCATACCTTTTGTAGGAATTAAATGAAGGGAGGAAGCCATATTTACAACAGCTTGAAGGCCAAATTGAATAATAACCCCACTTGCGGCTAGAATAGAAAAATGACTCTGCTCCCCAAGAAGTCTCCAAAACGTCCTAAGGATGATAAAAGAAAAAAGACCAACAATAAGTAAACATACGATAAGCCCAAACTCTTCCCCTGCAACAGAAAACACAAAGTCAGCATGCGCATCGGGGACGCGTTTTTTTATAATACCCTCTCCTGGGCCTACACCAAAAAGTCCC
>DATDSS010000139.1:0-2236 GCA_035291245.1 Alphaproteobacteria bacterium
ATCTCTGCGCTTAATGAGGATAAAAATGTCCATGGCATTTTATTGCAACTCCCCCTACCCTCTTCTTTTGATACACAAGAAATATTAGAATATCTTAATCCGTTAAAAGATGTGGATGGTCTTCACCCACAAAATGCGGGACTTTTGATGCAAGGCAGGCCCCGTTTTATTCCCTGTACCCCTCATGGCTGTCTAAAACTTATAAAAACTGTCATCCCTGATTTAAAGGGAACAACTGTTGGAATTTTAGGACGCTCTGTGTTGGTTGGAAAGCCTATGGCTCAACTGATTTTAAATGAAAATGCAACGCTTATTCACATGCATTCTTTTACAAAAAATGTCAAAGACCTCTGTAAGCTTTGCGATGTATTGGTTGTAGCCGTTGGAAAGCCGCACCTAATAGATAAAAGCTACCTAAAATCAAATGTGGTCGTCATTGATGTGGGAATTAACCGCCTTGAAAATAAAAAAATCACAGGAGATGTTGATTTTGAAAGCGCCTTAGGTAGCTGTCAAGCCATTACCCCTGTTCCAGGAGGTGTTGGCCCCATGACGATTGCAGGACTTTTACAAAACACCTATCTTGCTTATCAGTTAGCAATTCCCACTTAAAAACTCACGAGATTCTTAGAAATAAAATTAGACAGAAAAAATGATTTAAAGTTTACAAGTTATTGTTTTTATAAAAGGACTCCATCCTTTTGGCACAAGGAGCAACAGTAATTGCTGACGTATTATCAGTTAGCGCAGACCTAAGCACTTTACGGGCAAAGAGCTTAGGTGTTTTTGCCAAATTTTCACTTTGCAAAAAACGTCACCGTTATTCCTCTATAGCTAGAAGGTTTTTATTTCGGCCCTTTCATAAAAAATGACAAATAATCGTGTAAAGACGGCTCACATAAAAGAAATATTCTCCTAATAATAAGAGAGGTTAGCCCCCTCCCCTATACTTAAGCCTTAAGCCTGTTTGTTTACGTTACTCCGCTTGCTCTTTTCTCTTTATTATCTTTGCTTGGCGCCCCTTTTTTTTCTGTTTTTCATGGACAGACCCTTGCACCTTCTAGCAATTTTTTGGCCTCTTTTGCAATCATCCAGTCTTCCTTTGTTTTGATGACTAAAATTTTAACTGGAGAGGATGATGTTTGAACCATTTCAATGTTATCTTCTTTTAAAGTTACTTTTTGATTTTTGCTATCATCTATTTCAAGCCCCATAAACTCCAAACCTTGACAGATCATAGAACGCATATAAGAAGAATTTTCTCCTACACCGCCCGTAAAGATTAAAGCATCAATCCCATTTAAAGACGCTGCATAAGAACCTATATATTTTTTCACACGGTAAGCATAAACTTCTAAAGCCAGTTGAGCTTGCTTATTTCCTTTTAAGGCATGTGCTTGAATATCTCTCATATCATTTCCACAACCAGAAAGAGCTTTTAGACCACTTTCGTGATAAAGATCGTTTTGGATTTGAGAAATACTCATACCTAAGTTAGTTTCTAAATAATAAAACATACCTGGATCCACATCGCCTGATCTTGTTCCCATGACAAGCCCTTCCAGTGCAGTCATTCCCATAGACGTATCAATAGATTTACCATTTTTAATTGCGCAAATACTTGCACCATTTCCTAAATGGCAACTAATAATGCGATTATTATCAAGTGGGAAGTTTAGTTCATGACAAGCTTTTTCAAACACATAGACGTGCGATGTTCCGTGAAATCCATAGCGTCTTACGCCAAGGTCTCTCCACTTTTGAGGAACAGCATAGGTGTAAGCATACGCCGGAATACTTTGGTGAAAAGCCGTATCAAACACCGCAACTTGCTGAGCACTTGGCCAGTGTTCTTTAGCACTTAAAATTCCTTCTAAAGCTGGTGGATTATGAAGAGGTGCAAGATTACTGCAATCTTTAATAGCACTAACTACAGATTCATCAATAAAACAAGCTTGTTTAAAGTGTTTCCCACCATGGGCTACTCGGTGGGCAATTGCGTCAAAACTTAAATGATTTTCCTCTTCTAATTGCTTAGATACTTCTTTTAAAGCTAGAGAAATAGACAAAACGCGCTCTAAAGATCCTTTGAACACTATTTTTTCAATCTTCGTATCAAAAACATCGAATTTAACAGAAGAGCTTCCAATATTAAAAACTAAAATAGTGCTCATATTATACCGCCTTTGTATAGTTAAGCCTGTTTTCACGTTTTGCATGAGCAAGTAAAACAGCA
>DATDSS010000140.1:0-3091 GCA_035291245.1 Alphaproteobacteria bacterium
AATTGTCTATCACGTTTTTGTAATAAAACCTTGAGCGACATAAGTTTAAAATAGCTGTTTGCTTCCTTATGGAAAGCTTAGGGTAACTGGGGTCTAGCATTTGTAATCTCATCGCCTTATCTACTTGTACAATTTTTTTTAAGAAAACTATTTTCAATTGTCACTTCACCAATGATTATACTGCACCCCATTGTCTAGACCAATTTTTTTAAGAGATTTCGACACCGCTTGCTTTTATGTCAACAAAAGGTCAATAAAAAAAGCAATGAGATAACTGCAATCCCAGTTTTATTAGATATTTTAGATTTAAAAGGCGTAACAGTGACGATTGATGCAATGGGATGCCAACTAGAAATCTGCCAAAAGATTATAACCAAACAAGGCGATTATGTTATTGCCTTAAAAGAAAATCAGCCAACCCTTTATCAAGATGTACAGGATTATTTTCAAGAAATAGGTGAGTTTAGTTATGTTACTTTTGAGCATTGGGACAAAGGCCATGCTCGTCTTGAAAGGCGCGTATGCACAGTAACTGATGATATTGACTGGTTACAAAAAGAGCATCAATGGCCAGGTCTGCAGTCAATTGCACGTGTTGAAAGTTGCGTTAAAACAAAAAAGAAAGAAAGTAGCATGACCAGGTATTTTGTATCGAGCTTAAAAGCTAATGCTGCCAACCATCTTGAGCTTATACGTAAACACTGGGGGATTGAAAACACGCTACATTGGGTGTTAGACCTCACTTTTAATGAGGATAAAAGTTGCGTGCGTAATGAAAATGCCGCTTTGAATTTAAGTGTAGCTCGTAAATTAGCTCTTAACGTACTTATGACTAATAAAGACGAAAAAACATCCTTGCGATCTCTTCAAAGAAAATGTTGGAATACACTTAATGCTATTAAATTTTTAGATAATTTTTAGTATGCGTAGGCCGTGGGGTAGCCCCCTTTTGGTTTTACGCGAGGGTTTTTACGCGGGGGGAGGTACGCGCATATAAAAAATCATTTTTTGGCCGTGAAAAAATTCCTAAAAATCCCGCCTGTTTCCTTAACCACTCCTTAACCATTCTTATAGTAAAGTCGTAACTGGCGGTGAGGAAGACTGGCTTATTGGTCAGTCCTTCACAAGCTCTTGGGGTGAGATTTATTAATACTATAGTATTTCATATTGAAGTTTGATTAAAAATGAAGTGCTATAAAATAAACAAAAATAATTATTTAAAAAAATGGCAAAATCCTATAGTCAAGACTTCAGGATAAAAGTAATTGAATTCGTCTTGAGATGAAAATAATTGTGGCGCAGCAGGTTCCAAATTTAACATTGCAACGAATACCGTTCGTAATTGGCACGCAAAGTACAATCTTGATGGGAACTGCGATCAAAAGGCAAGGCCTGGGAAAAAGAGTCGCCTCACAAGACAGGAGTTTGAGGACTATGTTAATGCAAACAGTGATCAGACACTACAACAAATTGGCGCTCATTTTAAGATGACAGGTCAAAGTGCCTCTTATTACATGAAGAAGTTTAGGTATGTCTTCAAAAAAAAGAGCCCCGGTATGTGGAGGCTAATGAAGAAAAAAAGCAAGAATACTTAAGCCAACTCTCACTTTTAGATGCTACTAAACTTGTTTACCTTGATGAAAGTGGTGTGGATGAGTCTTGTTATAAAGACAACGGTTGGGGAAAAAGGGGGAAGATATTAATTGGGAAAAAAAGCGGCAAACGTTTTAAACGCGTCAATATTTTAGCGGCCCTTAATGACAAAAAAGTGTTGGCTCCTATGGTTTTTAAGGGGAACTGTACAACTGAATTATTTAAAACTTGGCTAAAAGACCAATTAATGGCTGAGCTTAAACCAGGCTATACCATTATTATGGATAATGTTCCTTTTCACAAATCCTCAGAAATTAGAGAAATTATTGAAGCTGGCGAATGTAAGCTTCTTTATTTACCTCCCTACTCACCAGAGTTAAATCCAATAGAGAAATTTTGGGCTAATATGAAAAACTGGATAAAGAAAAATTTTAGTATTTTAAGAAATCCATGGGATGCGCTTTTCGAGTTTTTTACAACTCAAACTTCAACGTGAAATACTATATAGCGCATTTATTACGAAATAAGGGGATTTGCAACAGCAGTTTTTCAAAAATTATACGATATTGCTTGGCCATCGTTCAAAAATACGGCTTATTGGTTAGCTTGAAATCATGCCACAATTTCTCCACTTAATACGCTACTTATATTACAGTTCCTTTCGCATAACTTTTGTCTAAATTTAGGAGAATTTTAGGTGAGTTCTACCCTATTTCCACAGATAGGGAGGGGCCTAAAAAAAGAACTTACCCAAAATGCAACTTCCTCAATCTTTTTTAAAGTTTGGCGTGATTTGCGCTTAAAAACATAAATTCCAGCAAAAACGTCATATTTTTAAACCTTTTTAAAGAAAAATTGGTTACAATGCGATTAAGTTATTTTAATGCATCGCTCTTTTATGGAGGGTATTCGTGAACCAAAACAATCGTAATATGATGGTTTGGGCCTTAATTTTGGCCGCAGTTTTTATTGTTGTACAGCTCTTTCCTAGTGGATCTTCTTCTGTAAAAAACCATCCACCTATTGCTATGTCTGAGTTCTTGTCAGAGGTGAATTCTGGGCGTGTGGAAAGTGTTACGCTAAAGGAAAGTACTATTTATGGAAAAACTGCAGATGGTAGGAGTTTTAGCACTTATTACGCCCCTCTTTATGATCCAACACTTGCTCAACGCTTAATGGATAAAGGGATTAAGTTTGAAGTTTCCCCCCCTGAGGAAATCTCCTACTTTTGGCAAGTAATTATCAACTGGTTTCCTCTTTTACTTTTAGTAGGACTTTCCTTTTTTTCACTTCGTCAGCTTCAAAGCGGCGGCAATAAAGCCATGGGTTTTGGAAAATCACGCGCTCGCCTTTTGGGGGAAAAGGGTTTAAAGATAACTTTTCAAGACGTTGCTGGCATTGAAGAAGCTAAGAGTGAGCTCCAAGAAGTTGTCGAGTTTTTAAAAGATCCTCAAAAATTTCAACGTTTGGGCGGAAAAATCCCTCGTGGTGTATTATT
>DATDSS010000141.1:0-5048 GCA_035291245.1 Alphaproteobacteria bacterium
TAAGCGAGGGGTTTGCCAATGTATTGGCAGAAAGCATGAGTTGTGGCGTGCCGTGTATTGCAACTGATGTGGGAGATAATGCAGCTATCATAAAAAATACTGGGGTGTGCAAAAATTTTCTAAACGAAGAAGACTTTGCTCTTGAGATTGAGAAATTTATGCATCTTAGCAAGGAAGAAAAAGTAATCTTGTCCCTAAAGGCTAGAGAGCGTATTCAAAAACAATTTTCTTTTACGTCTCAAATTGCGTTGTATGAACGACTTTTTTATTAACCGAGCCTTAAGATGACGCGCAGCCCCTCTAATAATTTACTTTTTGTTAACTTTTCCCCAAAACCTGTGGATAACTTTGTGAATAACTTGTTAGGAAGATGGTAGTTCTGAGGCAAACGAACGCTTTAAAACCTCCTGCCTAAAAAATAGGCATATTTTAAAAACTATAAGATTTTCCTAGAGTTTTTCTAGAGTTTTTCTGAGTCCTCGTCTTAAGATTGATAAAATTTTATCAATCTTGCTGGAAATGTAGGCTCACCTTAGTGTCAAGATTAAAAATGTGGATAACTTAAAAAAAATCAAAAAAATCAAACAGGGGACTTGCGCACTTTAGATAATCGCGTTACCAAGGAATTATAGGTAATTTTATTTAAATATCCATGAGCAAAAAAAATCTTTTTTCTAACCAAGAGTTATTAGACGCTTATAAGATGATGCTTCTTATTAGGCGATTTGAAGAAAAATCTGGACAGTTATACGGGATGGGGTTGATTGGTGGGTTTTGCCACCTCTATATAGGCCAAGAAGCTGTTGTTGCAGGAATCCAAACGTGCTTAACGGAGAAGGACTCCGTCATTACAAGCTATCGTGACCATGGTCATATGCTTGCTTGTGGGATGGATCCAAAGGGTGTTCTTGCAGAGCTTACTGGAAGAGTAGGGGGCTTTTCAAAAGGCAAAGGCGGATCGATGCACATGTTTTCTAAGGAAAAAAACTTCTATGGAGGGCATGGAATTGTAGGGGCGCAAATCTCTCTTGGCACAGGGCTTGCTTTTGCTCATAAGTACAAACAAGATAGTGGTGTTTGTATTGCCTATATGGGAGATGGTGCTTGCAATCAAGGGCAAATCTATGAATCTTTCAACATGGCCTCTCTTTGGGATCTGCCAGTTGTTTATGTGATCGAAGATAACCAATATGCCATGGGAACTTCCACAGACAGAGGATGCGCAAACACAGAATTTTCCAGAAGAGGCGATCCTTGGGATATTCCAGGACGTCAAGTAGATGGCATGGATATCTTTGCAATTAAGGAAGCCGCTGAATGGGCAGTTGATCATGCAAGAACAAAAGGACCAACTATATTACACGTAAAAACTTACCGGTATAGAGGACACTCCATGTCAGATCCGGCAAAATATCGTCCCAAAGAAGAAGTTGATGAAATGCGTCAAAACCGCGATCCCTTAATGCTTTTGAAAACCTATATGTTTGAAAAAAACATTGCAAGTGAAGACGACATTAAGGTTATGGAAAAAGAAGTCAAAGACGTTGTTGTTGATGCGATGGAATTTGCCCAAACCTCACCAGAGCCACAAGAAAGTGAGCTTTATACGGATGTATTACTTTAAGAAGGAAAGACAAAAACTATGAAACATCAAACTGTTCGTGAAGCCTTAAGAGACGCTATGGCAGAAGAGATGCGTCGTGATGACAAAGTCTTCCTTATGGGTGAAGAAGTGGCTCTTTATCAAGGAGCTTATAAGGTTACCCAAGGTCTTTTAGATGAATTTGGCGAAAAACGTGTGATAGATACTCCCATAACAGAATACGGATTTGCTGGACTTGCTGTAGGCGCAGGGTTTGTTGGCTTAAAACCTATTGTAGAGTTTATGACTTTCAACTTTGCTATGCAGGCAATTGACCACATTATTAACTCTGCTGCAAAGACTCTTTATATGTCTGGCGGGCAACTTGGTTGTTCTATTGTCTTTAGAGGGCCTAATGGCGCTGCTTCAAGGGTGGCTGCTCAGCATTCTCAATGTTTTGCAAGTTGGTATGCTCACTGTCCTGGTTTAAAAGTTATTAGCCCCTATACAGCGACTGATGCAAAGGGACTTTTAAAGTCAGCTATCAGAGATCCAAACCCCGTGGTCTTTTTGGAAAATGAGCTTATGTATGGACGCATGTTTGACGTTCCTGATGACGATGAGCTGCTTATTCCCATTGGATCTGCAAATGTCATAAGACCAGGAAAAGATATAACCATTACAGCTTTTTCTCTAATGGTAGGGCACGCTATCCAAGCAGCTGAAGAACTTTCTAAAGAAGGTATTGACGTAGAGGTCATTGACCTTAGAACTATAAGACCTCTTGATAAAAATACAATTATTGAATCTGTTAAAAAGACCAATCATATCGTCACTCTAGAAGAGGGCTGGCCATGCGCTGGAATAGGGGCTGAAATTTGCACAATGGTGTGTGAGGAAGCTTTTGATTATTTAGACGCACAACCTATACGAGTCACTGGTGAATATGTGCCGTTACCTTATGCAGCAAATTTAGAAAAGCTTGCGCTTCCCTCTGTGGAAAAAATCATAAAAGCAGTAAAAACTGCGTTAAATAAACTTTAGGAGTAATAGATATGCCCATAAAAGTTTTAATGCCGGCGTTAAGCCCAACAATGGTAGAAGGAACCCTTTCAAAATGGTGTAAAGCTCCTGGTGATAAAATTGAGCCTGGTCAAGTAATTGCTGAAATCGAAACAGACAAAGCAACAATGGAAGTTGAAGCTACTGATGAAGGTGTTTTGGGAAGAATTTTTGTTGAAGCAGGAACTGAAAACGTAAAAGTTAATTCGCTTATTGCGCTTATCTTAGAAGAAGGTGAAGATGCAAGTATTTGCGATACCTTTAACGTGGATGAAGCACCTTTTGCTCAAATAACAGCTGTAGCTCCAAAAAACGATGCGCCACGTGTTGAGCAAGAAACCTCCTCTCAAACTGTAACCCAAACGGGAGAACGAATTTTTGCGTCCCCTCTTGCCAAAAGGATTGCAAAAGAGACAAACGTCCCCTTATCAGCCATTAAGGGAACAGGCCCTCATGGCAGGATCGTTAAACAAGATGTGGAATCTTTCAAAAATGTTCCTGAGTCTTTACAAGTTGAGGTTTCTAAAGCTGAAAATAAACCAGCTCTTGAGCCAAGTTCTACTATAGACGTGCAACAGCTGAATAGCGCTTCTTTAAGTACACAAAGTTGGACAAGTACGCAAAGCATAGGGCCTTCTTCGTTTACAGATATCCCCTTAAATGGCATGAGAAAAATTATTGCTAAGCGCTTAACTGAATCTAAGCAAACAGTTCCACATTTTTATTTAAGTGTAGATTGTAATTTAGAGCCTTTGATGATGTTAAGAGCGCAATTAAACGAGCATTTAGAAGGTACAAAGCTTTCAGTTAATGACTTTATACTAAAAGCGTGTGCGCTCAGTTTAATGAAAGTGCCACAAGCTAATGTGTCTTGGGAACAAAATGCTTTAAGGCAGTATCATAGCGCTGATGTCTCTATGGCTGTTGCTATTGAGGGCGGACTTGTAACGCCAGTTATTCATTCAGCTCAAAACAGGTCTTTAAAAGAAATTTCTATTATCGCAAAAGATTTGGCTGTAAGAGCACGTGCAGGTAAATTAAAGCCTGAGGAATATCAAGGGGGAACTTTTACGCTTTCAAATCTTGGAATGTTTTGGATAAAAAATTTTAATGCTATTATAAACCCTCCCCAAGCTTGTATCTTAGCAATAGGAGCTGGCCAAAAGCAGGCTATTGTTGAAGGAGACTCCATAAAAATAGCAACAGTTATGTCTGTCACACTTTCAGTAGATCATAGAGCAGTCGATGGGGCAGTTGGCTCCTCTTTTCTTAAAGTATTTAAAAATCTTTTAGAAAATCCCTTACAACTAGTTTTGTAAGATAGATTTTTTCGTGAGGGGGGGGAGAAAAAAATCCCCTTTCCTAAATCCTCTCATTAGCAAAATCTTAACCGTAGGAGTTTACCGTTAAAATGCTCCCTGATTTTAAAACAATCTTTAAAGACGTCGTGTCTTTTTTAATAATTGTTCCAGGTTGGTAATCAAAAGAAAATTCATTAAAAATCGGCAGTGCTTCATAGAGCTCAAAGACGTCTTCATTTTCTATAAAAGTAGCTGGGGGATAGTTTTCTTTGGGGCTGAGGGCTCGAATCATGTCATAAGCTTGCTTTACTGTCATAGACGAAAAAATTCTTCCATCTTCTGGGGTTCTTTTAGAAAAATAACTTCCCTTGCTTAAGTCATTAAGGTGCCTTTTAAATTTACCCGATCTAATAAGGGGAAGTTGTCGTTTTAAAACTTTTATGCAAGCTTTTTCAAGTTTTAGGGTGGCGCTTCCTGCTGTATCTAAAAGTGTTATTTCAAAAGCCTCTTGATCCAAGATATCACCCGCATCTGGTTTTTTTTCCATAACATGGAGTGTGGCACCTGATTTTGTTTCCCCTTGTATAATGGCCCAATTTATAGGGGCCCTTCCTCTATAGTTTGGTAAGAGCGAGCCATGCATATTAAATGCCCCAATAGTTGGCAGCGCAATAATTTCTTCATAAATCATGGTGCGGTAATAAAAAGAAAATAAAATGTCAGGTTTTAACTCTTTGACGGTTTTAAGGTCTAAAGCTTCGTAAACTGGAACACCATATTTTTTTGCAAGATGAGAGCACGACTCAAACCAAATACTTTCAGCACATGAGTCAGAGTGCGTAAAAAGCCCAACAACGTTTTCTTTTCTTTCTAAAAGTAGCTTTAAACAACTGTGCCCTATTTGGCTATAGGCACATACTAGGATGCGGGGGGATGAGGTCGCTTCTTGAGTAGACATTAAAAGATCAGTTACTTTGGTGATTTTGTTGAAGTTTAACAAGTTTTCTACTCAAGGAGCATAAAATTTTATAAGATTTTTTAAAAGAGATGTGTTTTAGAAACCCTTACTTTTCTTTCTTTTTTTTCTTATGAGAGAAAGAAAC
>DATDSS010000142.1:0-2785 GCA_035291245.1 Alphaproteobacteria bacterium
TAGGTATTTTAATGGGAACACAAAAACCTGGGAAACCTCTAATATGAGGACTTACAGCAAGGTATCAAAGGGAATGTTTGAGGTTTATAAAGATCTTTTGTCAACCTACCTCAACAACACGGTAACCACTCAAAATAATGATTACACTTTGCGCTTCACTATAAAAAAAGAAGAAAAAAATAACGAAACTCTTTTTGAGGTTTTATTTGGAAATACTACCTGTCAAAGTGTTTCTTCAGTGGTGATAGATAGCCTTGATGCTCCTTTTGCGACAGCTACTCTTAAACCTCTGCTAGATCTGATTAAAAGCAATAAAAGCTCCATAAAAGCTACGGGTGGAACTGAAAACAACAGCGCGGTTTTGGGTTGTTCTTTTGAGGGGATAACCTATAACTCTATGAGCTTAACAAGCCTTGTTTTTTCAGGGTATACCATTGATAAAATTGCAAAACTTGATAAAAATATGCTTGAGCTTTGTGAAAAGCAAGTTCCGTTACCAACCAGTGATCCTTGGGAAATTTTTCACACCTTTTATTACGCAACATTATTTGCAAAAGGGGAAATTACTTTAAATAAAGAAAGTAACGTATGCACCTTTAGTCGCGTCATTGATCAATACTACCGTCAAAAAACTGTTTGTATGAAACTATATTTTGCCTAAAAACTCTAGGCAAGAAAAAAGGCCGCAAAAGCGGCCCCTTTTTTCAACTTAAGATCTTAACAAATCTTAGAATTTATAGGACAAACGTACGAGTGTACGGTGTTCAGATGTGTTGAGCTTAAGTCCATCAGTAACGGCGCCCACTTTAGTTTCTTTAGATAATTTTGATCCAACAACATAATTATATTCAACGCCAAGAAGAACGTTGTTAGAAAGAGCTGTTTCAATACCACCACCGATAACTGGGCGGATGTTATTTTTGGAGAGCTTTAAAATATCAGTTCCATTACTTATAGATTTTGCCTCAATTTTACCAGCTTCAAGAGCCAAACGTCCATAAAGCATTGTGCTGGAATTAAAGAGATAACCAAAACGAGCGGCTAAACCATAAAAGTTTTTTTTCTTGATTTCACCTTTTCCTGTATCAGTTTTATTTACTTCTATTTTTGCAGAGTTAAAACCTAAATAAGCTTCAAGAGCGCCATAAACATTAGAAGAAAGCATCATACCATAACCTGCATGAAAACCAAAAACTGCGCCAGCTTTACCAAAATCATCTCTTTGGTCTGAACTACCAGTTTGTGTTTTTGTACTTTGCCCGTTCAATTGGCTTACACCACCGTGTACACCAGCATAAAAACCAGAAAAGCTTGCAGATTCAGCTTGAGCGGCTGTTGCTGTGATAATTGCTGCAGCTGCTAATAAAATTTTTTTCATAATAAAATTCTCCTAAAAAATGGTGACCCCTAAAAAGGTCATTTAATCGGTTCATAAGAAAACATATAGTAAGATCAGCTTGAAAACAATTTTTCGGATTGTTTTTTTAAGTCTGAAAAATCGGGTGTGATTTTTTTGCAACCCTTATTAACGTCTTCTGGCAGTCTATGACTCTTTTTTAGCAAGCTGTCTTTTTAAAAAGTCAAAGATGTCATTTGGGTTTTGATTGTGAGAGAAGACTTGAATGACGTTAGCTTGTCTATCTAAAACATATATTAAAGAACTGTGATCTAATAAATAATCTGTGGTGCTTTTGTCTTTACTTACCTGACGGTAAACTTTATAAGCTTTAACGGCTTTGTCTATTTGTTCTTCTGTTCCAGTTAGCATTGTTAAAAGAGGATGAAAATTTTCCTTATAGACGTTTAAACTTTTTACAGTGTCGCGCTTTGGATCAATGGTAATAAAATAGGCTTTGACATGGTCTTTGTCGTTTTTTAAAAGCTCTAAAACTTCGGTAATACAACTTAGCCCCATAGGGCAAATATCTGGGCAATAGCTGTAACCAAAGTAAATAAGAGAAAAGTGATTTTTTAACTCTTCTTGGGTAATCGTTGTTCCGTTTGTATCTGTTAAGTCAAATACTCCCCCTAAGTCATAAGAAGGCTTATAAGATTTCGAATGCTGCGTTTGTGGAAGGGCTAACGTTTGTTTATAAAAAATAGTGCCGCATAAAATTACAGCACTCAAACAGCCTAAAATTAAAAAAATTCTTTTAGACATATAAAAAGTTTCCCTCCCATTTTAGCTTTTAATCCGCCAAAATTTTTTCCTCAATAAGCTTAATAGTTTCCTCTACCCCATAAAGCGCCATGAACGATCCCATACGCGGACCTTCTTTTTGACCAAGCAAAATTTCATACAAAGATCCAAACCACTGTTTAAGGTCAGCAAAAGGGTGACGTTTTCCAACTTCAAAGACGATTGCTTGAAGGGTATCTGCTGTATGATTTGAAATGTCATGAATTTTTAGTTCATGACGCAGATCTTTTAACGCTTCAACTTCAACCTCATCTGGCTCTTTATAAACTTTAAGTGGTTTTACAAAGTCTTGATAATACCTAACGGCATAGCCAATTAAATGATCTAAGTAAGGATGAGTTTGAGGGGTTGCACCACTTTCATAACGGCTGACAAATCCCCATAAAATCTTTGGATCATCCGCATTACAAACACTTGCTAAGTTCAAAAGCAAACTATAGCTAAGCTGGGATTCTAAGGCTTCTACTTTTCCTGAGTGGATATGCCAAACGGGGTTATCGTGCTGGTGAATAGGGTCTTGAGTTGGAAATTTCCCCTTATGAGATAAATAGTCATCCATAGATTTTGGAATCACGTCAAAAAACA
>DATDSS010000143.1:0-2534 GCA_035291245.1 Alphaproteobacteria bacterium
GTAAGGTCCACTAAAATAAACGCAAAAACTACCCTTTTTTCCATACCTCCAGTGATGGAAAGTCTTTGTAGTAGGCTCTCCTAAAAGCTCTAAACATAAGAGATCTAGGCGATTTGCAAGCTTTTCGTTTAGACATTCAAATAATGTTGTCATTTTTTCTTCCTCTTTAAAAAAGATAAAATTGTTTGTATTTTGTTAAGGTTTTTTGTGGTACAATAGTGTATGAAAAGTGAAGATTTATAAGGGTTTTTTAAGGTGACCAATCCTTTTGAAAGAGTGTTGAAAATCCAAAGAATGACGCAAATAAGCTTTGTGATCGCGGCTGTTTTGAGTACGTTTTTTGCTGGTGAGAGGTTTTTGTTTGTGGCGCCTCCTTTTGTTTATGCCCTTTTAAAAATATCCTTTGCGCTTTTTGACGAAAAAGTCTTAAAACTTGAGAATTCCTTTGATACTTTCGAAAAAAGTCACAAAAAGTGGCTGAAAAAGAACCACAAAATTTCTCCGTCTGAATTGAAAAAATATTGGTTGCTAACACGGAAAAAAACAATTTAGACCTATAGCCCTCTTTTGATTGGCGTTTCTCTTTCTTTGCTTGTTGGATTAACCTTTTTAAGGGAAGTACTTGGTCTTCACGATTCAGGAACCCTAAGTAATTTCCTTTTAACTTCTCTGTTTTCAGCCCCTTTAATTGGACTATCCATAAAGATCTACTATAGAGATGTGAAGGAACCTTATTATGAGGATGTTCCTCCTTTAAGAGATGAATCAAATGCTCAAATACCTGGTACCGTTGCATGGTGTTGCTCTCCTTTAAGTATGACTGGGCCAAATAGTTTTAATCGTCATTGAGATTGAACTCCACCTGTTTTAATAGTTTTCTTTTCTTCGTCATTTGGGCCAAATATCCTGCTTCCAACGCTTCCAATATTGTTTCCAACGTTTTCCTAAGCTCTTCCAACTGTACTTCTATCAGCCTGCTGCGCATGGCTTTTACGAAGATCATCTTCTTGCCTTCTTAGGCGGCTTTCTTGCAACTCTAACTGCTGATCTGTTGAAAACTTATGATCTTCATACCGCATTTCAAGGTCACCATTATTCAAATTAAGGTCTGACAGGGATGAATTTTCTCGTCTTTGGTCATAAGATCTTCCAGACTCTTTAACAGAATTTGAAATTCCATGAGCCTCATAAGAAGCCTGCATATCAGAGCTACTTGGGAGACCTCCACCAGCTAAAGAGCCTTGATTTTCAGCTACCCAGTTGCTGGCGTATTTTCCAAACATCTCTGGTTTATTAACGGCCAAATTCAGGGCATGCCTCATCCCCATAGAGCCTTTTGAACCAGCATATGGTTGAGCTGCTACGTATTCCAAAACGTTTTGGGTGGCATCTCTATTAATGGTTGCTGAATTTGCCTTCACATAAGACATCTGATGAGAAAGACTATCAGCTCTACTTAGGCTTTTTGCTGATTCTCTCCTAAAGGAGTCAGACTCGTCCATACTGCTTGCAATGCTTTGGCTATAACGTCTTGATTCATCATCGGTTTCTGAAAACCTTAAATCTCTGGCATCGCTTACGGATTTACTTAAAGAAGTACCCAATTGGTGTTGGTCAGAGAAATCTTTGGCGTGACTGATGGCATCATCAACATTGGCAGAAGTTTGAGTTTTAGCATCTCCTGTAATGCCCATAGTAGCTTTAATTGCTTTTCCTGAAAGACCAGCATTAATGCCAGCCACGATAGTGCTAGCATCCTGATTAGAAATGCCGTGTGTTTTTGCAAATTTCTCCACAGCAGAGGCTGTCTTTCCAAACGAATCTTGCGTTGCATAATTACTGCCATGAGAATAGCCCTCACTTGAAGACAAGCCTTGATTTTCATGAAATCCTTTATCGATGGCTGCTCTATAAGCGCTCATAAGGCTTTGAGAAGACGCTTCAGATTGAGTGTTTGAAGCTGTTAAGGCGCTATTATATTGATCACTGAGAGACCCTGTCATACTATCTGCGATATTAACGCTTGTTGGTAAATTGGACCTTGCCACATTGGAAATCATCGTGCCGTCTCCGCTTAAGGTCTGATCAACGTGACCATCACTACTTCTAAAAGAACCCGCACTAAAGCTTGGGCTGAAATTTGATTGGCCTCTTGAGTGCATGTTCGCACTTGTATTTAGTGCTTGAACATTGCCGTAGGAATAATTGCCAGTTAATGCTTCATTTGCAGACGCGGTTGCAAAGCCTTGAGTAGCCCCTGTTAAGTTTCCAGCTAAATTGGTAATTGCCATTTGTGCACCACTCACAATTGCCCAAGAAAGTGTTGGAATTCCAATCAAACTTAAGTATCCACACGTTGCCACCCACTCGGTGTTAACGCTCATCACTGCTGCTGAATTGGCAATGGTTAAGCCATTTTCAGAAAGCAAACTAATACCTGAGGCTGCCTTATAAGTAGACATGGCATTAATAACAGCTCTTAGCGCATTAACCAGTTCTTCTTTTTGAATGAAAGAAAAAGCCCCGTTAAACAT
>DATDSS010000144.1:0-12426 GCA_035291245.1 Alphaproteobacteria bacterium
AGACATTTTTATACGATGTTTCGCCTAAAAGCCTTAATCAAGCATCGTGTAGTTTTTTACGCTTTTATCTAAATGGCCTTTGGACTATAGGAGAAAAAAACGTGGTAACTTCAAACTTTTTGGAAAATTTCTTTTATTATGGATACGCTTCTTATCAAAAACTCTATGAAACACGCATTAACGAACTTAATCAAAAAATAAAAAATGGCGGGCGGTTCGATTATGATTTCAGTGAAGAACTTAACAGCACACTAAAAGGCCATGAGCTTTTAAAAGAATTTTGCGATGACTTAATAAAGTGGATAGAAAAAGGACGGATTTTTAGGCAGCAAAGTCTTTATGCATATTTCTATCCCAAAGAATCCCCATCGTCCTTATTAACCCAAAACTGATACATGCTTTAATAAAAACTCATGGGATAGGCGCTCACGCTGGATATTTGCCGTATAGCTGATAGACAGACTTGACCGCTTATCTGAACTTTTTGAGGTAAGCGTGATAAAAGGCGATAAGATTATTTTCCCCAAGGAAGGTGGCGTGATAGAATAGGTTTGATCGCCAAATGCGGGGGCTGTAAAACGCTGACTTGCGTCTGTTTCCTTAAAATTTTTGGTTATGGTTAAACCTAAAATTCCGCTAAATATATACGACTCAGTTTTTATTTTTCCTCTTAAGCTTGCGCCTACATAGCCATCGATAGTGTCTTGCTGTTTTTTGCCATAGATATGGTTATAGTTTCCTGCATCTTTTTCTGTGTAACTGTCTCTTGCTAGATGTTTATAGATCATTCCCACATAAGGCTTTAGAGAGCTTTTATTTTTAAATTTCAGCTTGTAAGAAATCTCTGGCCCCACGGTGATGGCGTTTAAGGAAGTTTTGCTTGTGGCAATCGTGTTGCCAGTGGTTGAAATATTGGCTAAACGCTCATTTGAGCTGTAAACTTTTGTATAAATAACAGAATTATCAACACGGAGATTTTTAATAGGTTCAATACTGTGATAAAGACCAACTTGGTAATACCAATGCTTACTTCTGTTTTCCTTAAAAACTCTGGAAAAAGAGGTACCCCAGCCTTTTGCCACCCCAACACCTATATGCTGATTTGTGGGTACGTGCTTGTATTCCACCCCAAAAGCCAACCCTTCATTAAAATCACTGACACCAGAAGTTGTTGCTGTTGTCTTACTTTTACCCGTACTGTAAAGAGCAGCTGCCCAAATGCTGATATTGCCAACAGATTTATTAATACCTCCTTGAGATTTTAAAAACCTCATAACGTTGGAAACATTTTCTTTAAACGATCCTCTTTTATAGGTCATACCAATTTGTTCGCTTCGCCGTGTCATAAAAGCTGTATGAGCGTGAAAACTGCTTTTAGCGCTATTTTCCGCGCTTTCAGAATCATCCATCTCTAAGTCTGTAGACGAACTACTGGCGTTACCGTTACTTTCTTGGGCTTCTGGGAGGGTTTCAAGCGGTCTGTTTATAAAATTGGTGCCAAGGGCGTTTGTCACATCCGTTTCAAGCGTATAAGAAGAGCTAGAGCTTGTGGTAAGCGGAGAAACTGAGTCAATAAAAAGATATAAAACGCTATAATCACGTACCTCATGGCTAAACGTTAAAAAAGCTTGGGGATAGTTAAGTTGAACGTTAAAATTTGCGCCTAAATTAATAGACCATCCCGTGCGGGCAATTTCATAAGATGTTCCAACTGTATAAGTTGTGGTGGTTGGATTAAGGGGGGTAATATAAATGGTGTTATCAAGTGTTGCTTGGCTAAATCCGCCAGAAACAAGGGAATCACTGTTTCCTGAAGAGTTGATACGCAACGTTACATCATCGGTTAAGGTAGCGCCATCTGTTAGGGGAAGAGTTTCAGGAAAACTCGCCAGAGTTGCACTTGCACCTAAAAGAAAAGCAGTTAAGACTGATTTTATTCTCACAGTATGCATTTTTACAAAAACCATAATGTATTTTACTAAATTTAAACATTAATTTATTAAAACTTTATTAAAAAGCCGAAAGGTAGTCTGAAAAATTATTTCTCGTTAACCCTATTTTTACTTTTTACTTCTATTCTCATAGATATAAAGGGGCAATCTATGCTCTTAAATTTTGATATCTAAAAAAATTTGAAGGGAAACGTCAATGTTTGGATCAGCGACAAAAGAATTAGAGGCCAAGTTTGAAGCTATAAATAAATCTCAGGCTATTATCGAATTCAATTTGGATGGGACCGTTATTACCGCTAATGAAAACTTTTTAAGAGTTCTGGGATATTCCTTAGGAGAAATTCAAGGTCGTCACCACAGCATGTTTGTAGATCCAGCCTTTCGTGACACTCAAGATTATCGCGTCTTTTGGGAAAATTTAAGAGATGGAAGATTTCAGTCAGCTGCCTATAAACGTATTGGTAAAAATAATAAAATTGTTTGGATTCGAGCAACCTATAACCCCATGTTTGATAAAAATGGAAAACCCTACAAAGTTATAAAGCTTGCAAGCGATATTACGGACCAAAAAAATCAAGACAACTACTTAAAGTCTCAAATTGATGCCATTAACAAGTCTCAAGCAGTTATTGAGTTTGAGCTTGATGGAACTGTCGTAAATGCAAACGAAAATTTCTTAAGAACGCTTGGTTATACACTTGATGAAATCAAAGGAAGACACCATAGTATGTTTGTTGACTCTACCTATCGAGATAGCACGGAATACAGGCGTTTTTGGGAAGATTTAAGAGCTGGGAAATGCCAAGCAGATGAATATAAACGCATCGCTAAAAATGGTAACGAGGTCTGGATCCAAGCAAGCTATAACCCCATGTATGATCTTGATAATCGTCCTTACCGTGTTATCAAATTCGCAATGGATAAGACGCCACTAGTAGTTGCAAGGCTTGAAAATATACGGGGAATTGAAGAAGCTTCTGAGGCATTAAAAAGTTTTTCTCAAGGAGATCTTACAAAAAGAATAGAGGGAGAGTACTCAGGGGATATTAAAAAGCTGAAAGAGGCTGTGAATATTACTGCTGAAAAATTAACAGCCATGATCCAAGAAATCATGGAATCTGTCACCGTCATTAATGAGGGGATTGAAAGTGTATCGTCTGGAAGCGAAATGTTATCTATGCGAACAGAACAACAAGCCAGCAACCTTCAAGAAACAGCTGCTTCTATGGAAGAAATTTCTTCAACAGTCAAGCAAACCTCTGATAATGTGCAAGAAGCCAGTAATTTGGGCTCAAGCTCTCATAAACTTGCAAAAACAGGTGGGGAAATTGTGAATGCCACTGTGAATGCTATGAAAGAAATCGAAGAAGCCTCTAATAAAATTTCTGAAATTACAACCATGATTGATGAAATTGCTTTCCAAACGAACTTGCTAGCTCTTAACGCAGCTGTTGAAGCTGCACGTGCAGGAGACGCAGGTAAGGGGTTTGCAGTCGTTGCAGATGAGGTAAGGTCTCTTGCTCAACGAGCCTCTGCTGCTTCTAAGCAAATTAAGGGCCTTATCACCGGAAGCGATGTAAGTGTTAAAAATGGTGTGTCTTATTCCACAAAAGCAGGAGAGAGTATTCAACAAGTAGTCGAACTTTCAACAAAACTTGCCGATGTTATTTCACAAATTGCAAGTGCGTCTTCTGAGCAAACTATTGGCCTTGATCAAATTAACATTGCAGTCAGCCAGCTTGACCAAGTTACCCAAGAAAACGGAGCGATGGTCCAACAAAGTACCGCAGCTGTTTCCTCTTTAAAAGAACAAGTCGATCGTTTGTCAGCTTTAATGGGAACCTTTGTTATTGAAGAATCTTCTTACTCAAGGCATTGAGGCTGTTTTAACTTACAACCCCAAATTTCTTAAGCAATAACGTGAAATCTTGGGGGCCAAAAAAGTTGATAATATCGCCAAGACTTTTATCTTCCCACTTTCTGACCTCTTTTAAAATATGAGGGGTTGGGCTGTGGGGTTCAAGCTCTAAAAGTTCTTTGGCGATATTTTCTATTTGTAAGTAGAGTTGTTGACGTTTCTTATCAACAAATGCTCCGGTAAAAGCGCCCTGACTTAAAAGTTCTTGCCTTAAAGGTTCTTGATTTACAGTTGTAGTTGGTAAAACAGCAGACAAACTTTCTTTTCCGATAGAACTGTCTTCAGATTCATTTTTAGGTTCCTCATCAAGGGCAAAAGGACTCACTAAATTATAAATTTCAGATAGAATTTCAAAAGCATTTGTAAACGAAGGCGCTTCTTTTTCTAAGTGTTCATTTAAAAACACTTGTAATTTTAGGAACGTTTCTTTCGTTTTTTGCAGGTCATCTTTTAAGGCTTTAGCGGTTAAAGAAGATAGCTTTTTTAAAGATTTTTGAAACCCTTCAACGCCAAGCTCACCTTTATCTTGAGCTTCTTGAAGCTTTTTTTTTCCCTCTTTTTGAGACCTTAAGATCTGTTCAAATTTTTGGGCTCTTTTATAATCATACAGGCAATAGCCGTTTATGGCTTGATCTGTTGGGCTTGTAAAGGGCAACAAACTCAAATGTTGTTTTAAATACTCCATGAACCATGAAAATAAGCTTGCAATCCGTTCTAGGCGATCTTGCTGAGGGTACATGGTTGTCCAAAATCTGTCACAAAAAACGGTTATAAACTCCAGCGTTGTTCCCAGATGTTTAAAATCTTTATGAAGTTCCAGTTGAGCTTGGCAAAACCATAAAGCAAGCTGTAAGTCTTTTGTGCGGGTTTGAAGAAGTAAAAAACTTCTGGTTGAAACCTCATTCCAATCAGCTTTTTTAACATCTCTTTCCCAGACACCTTGAGATAGCCTAGGGTCTTCTTCAAAACGAGCCTCTTTGATAACATCAATACAAGGGTCGTACGTTAAATCTTCCCCTGCAGGGGGGGTGGTGCTAAAAGGGGAAAGGAGCAAAGAAAAATCCATAGCCATTTTACAAAAAAACTCTTTTCACCAGTATGGCTGGCATATGTATCCAGGGCAATCCCCCTTAATCGTTATGTGCAAGGACAACACACAATAAAGTTTTGTTGATTTTCGTGATTTTTAAAAAAGGGCCTAAATTTAAAGAAGTCGGCCCGAGGCTAACTATTTTTTGCTTTCACAACAGTTATAAAAGTGTGTATGCTAGAATCCAAGAGGAGAGACTTTTACACAAATTTTAAGATATTTCATGTCCTTAAACGACTTATCAACAGAAGTTCCAGACACAACGCTTTTGGCGCGCTATGCTAAGGCTGCATTATTTACATCAAAAAACATTGACCTGATGTTTAAGGAGATGGAGATTTTATCTGATCTTCTTCAAAAAAATGCGGCGCTAAAAAAATGTTTAATTGAGCCGTGTATGCAAAGAAGCCTGCGTTTAGAGCTTTTGATAGATCTTTTAAAAGATCTTAAGTTTCAAGATTCTACCAAGCGTTTTTTAGAGTTGCTTATGACGGAAAAACGGTTTTCTAAGTTGTTTATGATTTTACAAAAATGTAAAGAACTATATGCAATTATGTGCAAGTCTTATCCTGTTAAAGTGGTGGTTTCTTCTAACCTAAAAGAGTCAAAACAAGCACAGTTAGAGCATACCATAAAAGAAACTTTCCAAGATGTTGGTGCTATATCTTATGAAATAGATGAAGACATTTTGGGGGGCTTTAAGATTTTTTACAAAGACAACCAAATCGATTTTTCTTTGCAAGGTCAGTTTTCAAAAGCGGCGTCTTGCTTATCTACTTATAAATGTGAAAGGGGTTAGTTAATGGAACTACGTGCTGGCGAGCTTTCAAAACTCTTACAAGAGCGGTTAAACGGGTACCAAGCAAAAGCCACCATGGATGAGGTTGGGCGTGTTTTATCAGTAGGAGATGGCATCGCACGTATTTATGGTCTTAGAAGTGTCCAAGCTGGCGAAATGGTCTCTTTTGAAAGTGGTGTCAAAGGCATGGCCTTGAACCTAGAAGATGATAATGTTGGTGTTGTGATTTTTGGATCAGATGAGTCCGTAAAAGAAGGAGATGTTGCCAAAAGAACTCTGGAAATCATGGATGTTCCCATTGGTAAAAAGCTTTTAGGGCGTGTAGTGGATGCTCTTGGTAATCCTATTGATGGACTAGGGGACCTTGGGGAAACCGAAAGGGGCCTTATTGAAATCAAAGCGCCGGGTATTATTAAAAGAAAGTCCGTCCATGAACCTGTTGAAACAGGTATTAAGGCTATTGATGCGCTTGTTCCCGTTGGACGTGGGCAACGTGAACTGATTATTGGGGACCGCCAAACTGGTAAAACTGCCCTTGCTATTGATACAATCATTAACCAACGTCGCTATCACCACGAAGATGATCCTTCAAAAAAACTCTATTGTATTTATGTAGCAATTGGCCAAAAGCGTTCGTCTGTTGCGCGTCTTGTGAAAACCTTAAAAGATGCAGGTGCATTGGAGTATACAATCATTGTAAGCGCAACGTCTTCTGATCCAGCTCCTATGCAGTATTTAGCTCCGTATGCAGGCTGTGCAATGGGAGAATACTTCAGAGATAGGGGGATGCATGCTCTGATCGTTTATGACGATTTATCCAAACATGCTGTGGCTTATAGACAGATGTCTCTTCTTCTTAGAAGACCTCCTGGACGTGAAGCTTACCCAGGAGACGTTTTTTATCTTCACTCAAGATTATTAGAAAGAGCCTCTAAGCTTGATGACAACCAAGGAGCGGGGTCTTTAACAGCCCTTCCTATTATTGAAACACAAGCTGGCGACGTTTCGGCTTATATTCCAACTAACGTGATTTCCATCACAGATGGTCAGATTTTCTTAGAAACAGAGCTTTTTTATAAAGGGATAAGGCCTGCTATTAACGTAGGACTTTCTGTTAGCCGTGTGGGATCTGCTGCTCAACAAAAAGCTATGAAACAAGTGGCGGGTAAGATTAAGCTAGAACTAGCTCAATATCGTGAAATGGCAACATTTTCCCAATTTGCTTCTGACTTAGATGCTTCAACTAAAAAGCTTCTTGAGCGCGGGGAGAGATTAACAGAGCTGTTAAAACAACCTCAGTATTCACCTTTTTCTATGCAAGAAGAAGTTGTTTCCCTTTTTGCAGGTGTGCGTGGATTTCTAGATAAGATTCCGACTGAAAAGATTGCTGAATTTGAAAAACTTTATTTAGAAACACTGCACTCTGAACATAAAGATTTTATGGATAAGCTTGCTCGTCAAGGATCTTTACTGCCAGAAGATGAAACTTATCTAACAAACCTTTTAGAAAGCTTTGTGGCTGCATTTAAGGGAGAATAAATGTCTGGTCTTAAGAGTTTAAGAAGCCGTATCAAAAGCGTTAAACAAACGCAAAAGATGACCTCTGCCATGAAAATGGTGGCTGCTTCTAAGTTAAAGAAGGCTCAAGATCAGCTTTTTTCAGCTAAAGGTTATATCGAAGCTTATGCAAGCGTCTTAAATGCTTTATGGCTTCAAAGAAAAGAAGCTGAAGATATGCCCCTTTTAATCAAAGGCCACGAACAAGACACGGTCCACCTTTTGATTGTTGCCACTGCGGATAGGGGACTTTGTGGCTCTTTTAACACTTCCTTGATACGAGAAGCAAGAACACAAGCTTACAGAATATTACATCAAAACGAAGACGTAAGGTTTCTAGTCTTAGGAAAAAGAGGGGTTGATCCTTTAAAAAGAGAATTTCCAGGTTGTGTTATAAACGATCAACTTGATTTTTCAATCTTTCAAGGAGCTGTTAGGGAGCAAGCTGTAAAACTTGGCAGCTTTTTGGTGGGCTTATTCGAAAAAAAAGAAGTCACAAAAATCTCTTGTATCTTTAGCCTTTATAAATCTCCCTTGGTTCAGCAAACCGTGCGCCAAAGACTTTTACCCCTAAAACCTGCGGAAAGCTTGCCAGATCTTCGTCAAGGTGGGCTTTATGAATATGAGCCTTCTTTTGATCTTTTGCTGGAAAATGCGTCTCATGATCTTTTAAAGGCAAAAGTATTTGAGGTGCTCTTACAACGCCAAGCTGGCGAACAGGGTTCTAGGATGACTGCTATGGATAATGCCACTCGTAACTCAAACGATATAATCAAAAAGTTAGAAGTTACGTATAATCGAACCCGTCAAGCAGCCATTACAAGAGAATTAATCGAAATTATATCTGGTGCTCAAGCTGTTTAAAAAGTTTTGGGCGTATTTTTATAAAAAAAGGAACTTTAAAGAATGTCACAACAAGATACGAGTGTCACTCCAATTACAGCAGCCAGTAGCAACAAAGGTACCATTACTCAAATTATTGGCGCTGTGGTTGACATTTATTTCCCTCATAACCTCCCACCTATTTTAACTGCTCTTGAAACGTTTATCAGGGATAAAAACCTGATTTTAGAGGTGGCTCAACATCTTGGGGAAAATTTGGTTAGAGCAATTGCTATGGATGCAACAGAAGGCCTGGTAAGAGGGCAAGAAGTTACAAACCTTGGTCATCCAATTACAGTTCCTGTTGGACCAGAAACCTTGGGCCGTATTATGAACGTCATAGGAGAGCCAGTGGACGAAAAAGGCCCTATTGAAACGCGCCAACGCTTTCCTATCCATAGAAGTGCACCAGAATTTGTTGAGCAGTCCACAGAAACTGAAGTTTTAGTCACTGGTATTAAAGTCATTGACCTTTTAACACCTTATCCAAGAGGGGGAAAAATCGGCCTTTTTGGAGGAGCAGGTGTTGGAAAGACTGTTCTTATTATGGAGCTTATCAATAACGTAGCCAAAGCTCATGGCGGTTATTCAGTTTTTGCAGGCGTTGGAGAGCGTACTCGTGAAGGAAACGACCTGTATCGTGAAATGATAGAATCTGGCGTTATTGATGTTAAGGGAGGCGTTTCAAAAGCTGCCCTTGTCTATGGTCAGATGAATGAACCACCTGGAGCTCGTGCACGTGTGGCTTTAAGCGGGTTAACTGTTGCAGAATACTTTCGTGATGTTGAAGGAAAAGACGTTTTGTTCTTCGTGGACAATATTTTCCGTTTCACCCAAGCGGGATCAGAAGTCTCAGCGCTTTTAGGACGTATTCCTTCTGCTGTTGGGTATCAACCAACCCTTGCAACGGAAATGGGGGCTCTTCAAGAGCGTATTACAACCACGCAACAAGGATCAATTACCAGTGTACAAGCCATTTACGTGCCAGCAGACGACCTAACGGACCCTGCTCCTGCAACGTCGTTTGCGCACCTTGATGCCACAACCGTGTTATCCAGACAAATCGCAGAACTTGGTATTTATCCAGCTGTTGACCCACTTGATTCAACGTCTCGTATTCTTGACCCAAGAGTGGTTGGTGTTGAACACTATACAGTTGCTCGTGAAGTGCAAAAAATACTTCAAACCTATAAGTCTTTACAAGATATTATCGCTATTTTGGGTATGGATGAACTCTCAGAAAATGATAAACTCGTTGTTTCAAGAGCTAGAAAAATTCAGCGATTCTTCTCTCAGCCTTTCCACGTTGCAGAAGTTTTTACAGGGCATCCTGGAAAGTTTGTGTCACTTCAAGAAACCATTGATGGCTTTAAAGGCATTGTTAGTGGAGAGTTTGACCATATCCCAGAAACAGCTTTTTATATGGTTGGAACAATCCAAGAAGCCGTGGATAAAGCCGCAAAACTAGCACTTGAGGCAGCTTAAATCATGTATGTAAAAGTCATCAGCGCAACAGGTATCTTGTTTAAAGGTGAGGTAACCCTCCTTAAAGCGCCTGCAGTTCATGGACTTGTAAGCTTTTATGGCAGCCCCAGCCCTTGTGTGATGGCCTTACAAGAAGGGGAGGTTTTTTTAAAGCCTGAGCCAAAAGACGGAGAAACCTTTGAAGATAAAACCTTTTTTATAAAAGAGGGTTATCTTCATATCACGTATGATAAAGCGCAAATTATTGTAAATTCTTAAAGATTCAAACAAGGGGCAAAGTTCTCTGGAATCCCTAAAGATTAGTACAAATTGTTTTGGAGCGTTCTTAAGCAATAGTTAATTTTGAAGGGGATTTTTTGGGTAATTTTATAGCCATTTTCAATTTTAGGGAAATTTTAATGGCTCAAGAGATAAGGCCGTCTGACGGGCCTTATCTCTTTCGATTGAGCTTGGGTCTTCCAAAAGGACCCACAGATAAAGCAGGTCCTGGGAGTCAGCCCCCTTGCCACCCCACATAAATTATTAACACTATTGGGGAAAATGCATATGCATGGGGGGCGAGAACGAACGGGGGCAAATCCTCCCCTTTCCTTAACCACTCCTTAACCATTCTTATAGTAAAGTCGTAAGTGGCGGTGAGGAAGACTGGCTTATTGGTCAGTCCTTGACAAGATCTTGGGGTGAGATTTATTAATACTATTTTAAAAGTTGATCACTTTTAAGAGTTGCTTTTTCGTTATTTATATTGTTTAAAGCTCAATTTACTAAATAAAGTCTTAAATTCGAAAGAGGTCAATCAAGAAAAAAAATTAAGAACCAGGGGGGATGGTGGTCGCAACAAGGATTGAACTTGTGACCCCTACGATGTCAACGTAGTGCTCTACCGCTGAGCTATGCGACCAAAGCTGATAGATAAGTTCTACACAAAACTTTCAATTTACGCAACAATGAAAGTACAAAAAATCGTAAAAAAGGGAAGAAGATGCGCCTAGATCACGATACCATGGGGGCTGTTGAGGTTCCAGACAATAGCTATTGGGGAGCACAAACCCAACGTTCAATTCAAAATTTTAAAATTGGTCCAAAGCAACCGTGGCCCTTGATTCAAGCTTTAGCTTTATTAAAAAAAGCAGCAGCGCGCGTTAACACTAACCTTGGTATTTTACCTCAAGAGTGGCTGGGTTCAATTGAAAAAGCCTGTGATGAAGTTTTAGATGGTACGCTAAAAGATCAATTCCCTTTAGTAGTCTTTCAAACGGGATCTGGAACGCAAACGAATATGAACATGAATGAAGTTCTTGCAAATAGGGCAAATGAGCTTATGAAAAGCCCCCTTGGTTCTTTTAAGCCAATCCATCCAAATGACCATATTAATAAAGGCCAGTCTAGTAATGATAGTTTTCCAACAGCTATGCATATCGCTACTGCTTTGCAGCTTATCAAATCGCTAATTCCTCAAGTGGATTTATTTATTAAAACCCTCCAAGAAAAACAGGAAGCTTTTAAAGACTTTATTAAAATTGGCAGAACTCATCTTCAAGATGC
This sequence comes from Alphaproteobacteria bacterium, assembly GCA_035291245.1. Lineage (GTDB taxonomy): Bacteria > Pseudomonadota > Alphaproteobacteria > Paracaedibacterales > DATDSS01 > DATDSS01. The sequence goes on from DATDSS010000144.1 coordinate 11,229, forward strand.
AACGCCAATTACCCTTGGACAGGAATTTAGCGCGTTTTCTCAACAAATGATTTTTAATAAAGAACGATTAGAGTCCACGTTACCCAGGCTTTATCTGCTTGCCCAAGGAGGAACAGCAGTTGGAACAGGCCTTAACTGTCACCCGCAGTTTGCTGAACTTTTTGCAAAAGAAATGGAAGTTTTGACACAAATCCCTTTTAAAAGTGCGCCCAATAAGTTTGAAGCCTTATCAAGTCATGATACCCTTGTAGAAGTCTCTGGGGCCCTTAATGTAATGGCTGTTAGTTGCATGAAACTTGCCAACGATATTAGGTTTTTAGCCTCTGGCCCAAGGTGTGGACTTGGAGAGTTAAATTTACCTGAAAACGAACCAGGATCTTCTATTATGCCAGGTAAAGTCAACCCTACTCAAGCAGAAGCCCTTACGATGGTATGTGCAAAAGTAATGGGCAATCATACAACGATAACTGTTGCTGGATCTCAAGGGCATTTTCAGCTAAACGTTTTTAAGCCAATTATTATTGATGCGCTGTTAGGCTCTATTGAGCTTTTTACTCAAGCACTTGAAAGCTTTAGGATTAATTGCTTAGAAGGTTTAGAGGTTAATAAAGATAAATTAACATATAATTTAGAGCATTCCTTGATGCTGGTAACAGCGCTTAATCCTCATATTGGCTATGAAAATGCAGCAAAAGTTGCTAAAAAAGCATTAAGAGAATCTATAAGCCTAAAACAAGCCGCTGTAGAGCTGAACTTATTGACTGGCAGGCAGTTTGATGAGTGGGTGAAACCTCAAGATATGGTTTGAACGTTGAGTACAAAAAAACACACCCTCACTCTTTGGGGACATCAAACAAGTATATCTTTAGAGCCTGAATTTTGGGAGGCTTTAAAAGAAATTGCCGCACAAACAAATCAAAGCTTGGCAAGTCTTGTGGCAAGCATTGACGACGCTTCAAGCTCTAAAGAGGGGCTTTTAAAAAGAAACCTTTCCAGCGCCCTTAGAGTCTATATTTTAAAGTACTATAAAGAGGTGGTTTTAATTAAGTCGAAAGAAAGGTGATTATTTTTTTAATTAATCTTCAATGATCTCAATCCCCTTTTCAAGGTATCCAAGACTTTCAGTAAACTTGGCGTAAAGGGATCTCTTAACTATAATCTTTTCACATAAAGGGTTACCGAGGTCATCACAGTTAAT
>DATDSS010000145.1:0-10742 GCA_035291245.1 Alphaproteobacteria bacterium
GGGTTTTCTATTTTTTGGGGCGTCACTAGGATCTTTATCTCTCCAATAGCCATTATACCCAATGGGTTTTGCTTGGATCTTAGCTTGCGCTCTCATTTCTTCAAGCTCTTCTGGGCTGCAATAACAATAATAAGCACAACCTTTTTCAAGAAGTTCCTGTGCAATTTGTGCATGTCTATTCGCGCGCGCAAACTGAAAAACAGGATCTTCATCTCCATTAAGCCCTAGCCAATCAAGTGTACTTAAAATAAGATCCACTGCCTCAGGCGTTGACCTTTCACGATCAGTGTCTTCTATGCGGGTGAGGTATTTTCCACCATGGTGCTTAGCAAAAAGCCAATTAAAAAGGGCCGTCCTAACGCCCCCAATATGGAGATAACCTGTAGGACTTGGTGCAAATCGTGTAACAACAGACATAATTGATTTAGTATAGAAGGTTTTTTATAGTTATAAGCGATTGCCTAAAAAAGATCGACTTTTATCATAAAAAATTTAAAAAAGAAGGCTAATAAAGATGGTTGCCCCCTATCTGTTGAAAGATTGAAAAAAGAGTACTAAGTTTGCGCTAAAGACATTCTTGAAAATCGGTCCATGCCCCAAATTAACAGGTCACTTCTTCACCATTTTAAGGGTTATTGTTCTTCTGCTAGTGTCCTTTATGTTGTTTGTGTACATGAAACTAAGGTTTTTAAGAGTTTTTAAGTGCGGGGCTCAGGTCTAATTACTATGCTTTTTCTCATGAGCTAATAGCCACTCTTTTCGATTTACTCCGCCGGCATATCCTCCCAATTCTCCATTTTCTCTAATAACCCTATGGCAAGGAACAATAATAGCAAGCCTATTTGCGCCATTTGCATTAGCTACAGCTCGGTAAGCTGTTGGTTTTTGAAGTAAAAGCGCTTGGGTTGCGTATGAGTGTGTTTTTCCATAAGGAATCAGTAAAAGTTGAGTCCAAGCTGATTTTCGAAATTCACTTCCCAAAAGGTGAAGGGGGGTCACAAACGTTGTAAGCTTTCCTTCAAAGTAAGCTTCTAGTTCTTGCTTAATTAAAAAAAGAGGAGAGACGCTTTTAAAGCTAAGGCAAGCTCCTAGTTGTAGAGTAAGCTTTTCAATTTCATCCTCAAGGCCTTTTTTGTCAACAAACTCTAAAAGATAAAGCCCTCTTTCATCGCTAAGTGCAATCATTGATCCTAGGGGCGTATTAATTTTACAGGCGCTTAAAAATTTTAAGTCGGGTGAGGATTTTTTAAGAGGGCTTGAAAAAACCTTAGAAAAAGACCCCAAAATGTCGAAGTTAGTAAAGTCTTTGGAAGTTTTTTGAGGTGCTGATCTAAGGCTTTTTTTTAGCATGAATTGTTTCTTAAGGTTAAGGGTGGGCTTATGAAAAACAGCTTACTCCTCAGACTCCTCATGAGCAACAGAATCAAAATAATCAAGCCGTTGAAGGAGAAAGTCTTCCTTGAAGTAGATGCCTCTTAGCTCTGCATCGTTCATAACCTTTCGTATGATATCCATTGGCCCTGGTTCTGCAAGATCTGCAATTATGACTTCATTGGCATAAGAATCATGAATAGAGCGGTCCATTCCCAATTGCTCAGCAATCCAAAGACCAAACAGCTTATTGCGTTTTGCAAGTGTTCTAAAGCTGTCTTCTTCTTTGTGAGCGTACGTTTTTTCTAAGTGGTTAGAAGCATGATTGTGGTGGTGATGCTGGTTGTGATGTTTCATCTGTAATAAAAACCATTGTTAATCTTATCCTGCTATAGGAAATAGATCTAAAAGCTTAAAAAAGTGTTAACATTCAAAATCATTTTAAAAATTCTTGAAATAAGGGTAACTACTTCAGTAAGCTACTTAAGAGCTTAAGGCTATTAGCTTGAAGAAGGCCATTTTGTAAAAAGGACTAAAATATGACTGTTTTAAAAAGACCAGATTGGATGCGCGTCAAAGCCCCTAATTCTCCAGATTTTCAAGGAACAGTGGCGTTGATGAAAGAGCACAAACTCCATACCGTTTGTGAAGAAGCTGCTTGTCCAAATATTGGGGAATGCTGGTCTAAAAAACATGCAACCGTTATGATTTTAGGAGACGTTTGCACAAGAGCTTGCGCTTTTTGCAATATAAAAACGGGAAAACCAAATCTTTTGGACCCTCATGAGCCTGAACGCGTAGCTAAAGCCGTTTCAAAGATGAATTTATCTCATGTGGTGATTACCTCTGTAGACCGTGATGACCTTGAAGATGGGGGGGCTATTCATTTCGCACACGTTATCGAAAATATTAGAGCCCTTTGTCCAACAGTTACGATTGAAGTTTTAACGCCTGATTTTTTAAGAAAAGAGGGAGCGCTTGAAATTGTTGTAAAGGCAAGGCCCGACGTGTATAACCACAACCTTGAAACAGTTCCCAGGCTTTATCCAACAGTCAGGCCAGGTGCAAGGTATTTTCACTCTCTTAATTTACTTAACCGCGTTAAGGAGCTTGATCCAACCATTTTTACAAAGTCTGGTATCATGGTAGGGCTTGGCGAGGCTAGACAAGAAGTTTTTCAAGTAATGGATGATCTAAGGGCCGCAAACGTAGATTTTATGACGATTGGTCAATACTTACAACCAACCCCTAAGCATTATCCTATTGCAGAATTTGTTACGCCTTCTCAATTTGAGGAATATAAATTAATGGGGCAGGGGAAGGGCTTTTTGTTAATAGCAGCCACCCCTTTAACAAGATCTTCTTATCATGCAGGAAAAGATTTTGAGCTTCTTAAAAAGGCTCGTTTGGAAAGTTTAAATTTTTAATAGAGATTCCCACAAAATCAAACAAAGCTCATCCCTAGTGGGGATATCTGACTCGTAAATTGTCAAGGATACGCATACTATGCCAATCCAACTCTGAAGAAATGTCATGTTGGCGAAAATGCAGGTGAAAGGCCCTTAAGTGTTGTTGGGTAAGCTCATCAAAAGATCCCGTTTGGGGAATTTGGCTGTATCCCCACTCTTTTAGATTTTTTTGCATCCAAGAAATAGAGGGCGTATGAATATCTGGTGTGATCATCGAATCATAGACAGCTGTAAAGTCTTGGTAGGCTCCAACTCCAGCTTGGAATAATTTTTCCCATGGGTATAACGCTCCTGGATCTGATTTTCTTCCGACTGAAACATCGCTATGCCCAACAATATTCCAAGGCTTAATATCATACTCTTGAAGAAGGTCTTTACACAAAAAAATCGTCTTTTCGATCTGTAAATCTTGGAAAGGATACCATTCTTCCAGACCTCCATTGACAATGATTCCGTTAGGTTGGTTAGGTTCCCACTTATAGCCAAGATTAATATGTTCAATTCCTATAGAATAAGAATTCACATCTGAAATTCCTGCCCAACTTGCAACCCCTGCGTGCCAAGCTCTATTTTTTTCTAAAACATGTTGATAAACTGTACCCTCTTGGCTAATTGTATAGTGGGCGCTCACACTGTCTTTTTTTTTAAAAATATCAATAGTTTTTTCCAAGTCCACAGCCGTGTAATGCAAAACAAGTATTGAAGGATTATTTACCACACAACCGGTTTGTTTATCTCTTCTTTCGTTAAAGTTTGGTGACTCTTGCCAAATGCTGTCTCTTTGTGCTTGACAATTGTCAAAACCAAACAGAAAAATTAGCAAACTGAAAAAAGCGGATATTTTGTACATTGGTTAGCCCTTTATTTTAAATAATTTACCTTAGATCAAGTGTTAAGTTGAAAGCGATGGTCCCGTTTCAGCAACTCCCGGTCCAAAATTAATGCCAAAATTTAATAGATACAGTAGTTCACATCAAAGTCTGACGCAAAATATATTGCTTTAACAAAAAAAAGTTTGTGCACTATTTTTTAAAGAATTAGAAAAGGGAGCTATTTTATTTAAGCTTTTTGGCTTTGCATCTGCCTTATCTCTTCGTCATAGTTATTAGAGTCCGTTGTTTGAGGAACTTGCCAGAGCTCAGGTTTTTTAGCGCAATCCTCTATTTTTTCGCCCTCTCTTACAGAACACGCGCTTAAGAGACATAAAAAACAACTTAGAAAACAAATGGTTACAATTTTATTCATATTTTAGCATAATTGAATGGGTAATCTTTTTTAAAGGATAATACAAGGATGCTAAAAGATCCAATGTTTACAGATATGACCAGTCTTATGGAGCAAATGCAAGATATGTATAAAAAGTTTGAAAGTGCGCAGACTTTAACGCGTGCTTCTGCAGATTTTTATAAAACTTTTTTTTCAAAAACCTATAAGCCTAGACAAGCAGCAGGGCATCTTGGTATTTATGATCCGCTGGTTATTAAAAACACTTGGGAAAAAGCCCAAAATTATTTCCATCAAACTTATCAAGATGATCCTAAGCGATTCGAAGACTTAGGAAAGATGTATAGGGAAAATTTATCTGACCTTTGGCAGCAAACTTTATCAAAGCTTCAAGGAGACACGACCCAAGAGGAAAAAGCACCCCCTTCTTTTTTTTCAAACCGATCTGACAGACGTTTTAAATCTCAAGCATGGCAAGAAAACCCCATTTTTGATTATCTTAGGCAAAGTTATTTAATTAATGCAGAGCTTTTACAAAAAACCGTTGAATCTTTGGATAACATTGATTCAGACACAAAGCGCAAACTTTCTTTTTATACCAAACAATTAGTGGATTCTTTTTCCCCTTCTAATTTTGCTTGGACAAATCCTGATGTTATTGAAGAGACCTTTAAAACCCAAGGTGAAAATATTTTAAACGGTATTCAAAACTATATGGAGGATATTAAAACGGGAAACTGGCGCGCAAAGGCTGCAAATGAGGGTGTGTTTGAGGTGGGAAAGAATCTAGCTTGTACACCAGGAAACGTTGTGTATCAAAATAATATTTTTCAGCTTATTCATTATACCCCAACCCAATCCATGGCCCACGAAATTCCTTTATTAGTGATTCCTCCTTGGATCAATAAGTTTTATATCCTTGACCTTCAAGAGCATAACTCCTTTGTGAAGTGGTGCTTAGATCAAGGCTTAAACGTCTTTTTGATATCGTGGGTAAATCCTACAAAAGAACATAAAAACGAGTGCTTGCATTCGTATCTTCATAATGGTGCCTTAAAAGCTATTGAAGAAATTTTAAGCAAAACAAACTCTCAGGCCCTTAACGTTCTTGGGTACTGTACAGGCGGGATTTTAGGTGTACTAAGTGAGTTGTTTTTAAAGCAAACTAAACAAGATGTTATTAAGTCTTTAACGTTACTGGCTTCTCCGTTTGACTTTTCCAAAGCAGAAGAGCTTTTAACGTACGTGTGTGAAGATCAATTGCGCCAGCTTGATGAATACCTAAATGAAAATGGTGTCTTAGAGGGTAACGCCATGGTGCAGGCTTTTAATCTTTTAAGATCAAATGACTTGATCTGGTCTTATTATGTTAATAGCTATCTTATGGGAAAAGATCCCATGCCTTTTGATATGCTTTATTGGAATGGTGATTCTCTTCATCTTCCCGCAAGGCTTCATCAAGTTTATTTAAGAGAAATTGTGTATAAAAATATTCTTTTAAATCCAAAGGGTTTTTCGATTGAAGGGGATGTTTTTGATATGAGTCATTTGACTAAACCTATTTATTTAATGGCTGCAAAAGACGATCATATTGCGCCTTGGAAAAGCGTGGTGGCACTTAAAGACTATTTGAAAAATAAAAAACTCCGTTTTTGTTTAAGCTCTTCTGGGCATGTAGCAGGTGTTATGAATCATCCCAGTAAGGGGAAGTATGAATACTGGATTCAAGAAGAAAATAGCCCCAACTGTAATCATGAAAACTGGCTAAGTGGGGCTAGTTCTAATCCGGGCTCTTGGTGGAATGATTGGAAGCTTTGGATAAGCTCTAAATCAGGGTCGTTAAAAATCCCCTATAAACCTAAGAGTTCAGAAATATTAGAAGAAGCACCGGGTTCCTATGTAAAGGTTAAAAATTAAGGTCATTTTATGCAAGAGCGTTTACAGGAGCTTTTTAAGACTTTTTTAGAAAAGCTAAAGATCTTAGAGCCTCTGTTTTTAAAACTAAGGCCACAAACGCCTTTTGAATGGGGGATTCTTGCCTCAAGTGTGGCGGCATTTATCTTAGTTATAGCAGCGCTAATTTGGTTTTTTGGTGGTGAAGAACCTCAAGAGGTTTTAGAAGAAATTCCTGTTCCAAAGGTTTATGAGCTTGGAAGTACCGTTACGTTACAGTCTTGGCCTGATCCTAGGTACAAAAGCAAAAAAGATGAGAAACCTGTGAGTCTGTCTATTTTGATTGTAAACGTCCCCTTAACGCAAGAGGCCATAGACCTTCTTGAAAAATCAGGTGTAAAAGACTTTGGCTGTACGTTGAATTTACAAACTTTTTCACCAAAAGAGGACGCAGATCTATTAAAAGTGTTTAAATCAACTTTTTCTCATACCTATTGCCCTTTAATTTTCGAAGATCCTTTTGCCCAAGTAGAAACCCCTAAAAATTTATCTTTAAAACTTCCTTTATCCCCAGAAATGCTAGCAGAGAAATTACGAGATGTTTTTTGGCACTTAAGTGCAGACCCCAGAAAATGCGAGGGGTTTGTTCTTTTAAATAGCGCAGCTGCCATTTCTTCTTTAAAAGATTATGATTGTTTAAGACTCGATAGCTATATGAAAAAAAAGCCAATACTTTCTTTGGGAAATCCACTGGTAAAGCTTTCACATATAACAGATCCGATGACTATTTTTTACGCGGATGCTTTTATAAAAACGCCTTTAGATAGTTATGACGATGTCTTTAAAAAAATTGAAGAGTTATCTCATGGAACGGGAAAAGCGTTAGTGGCTTTTTGCTATCATCCAAGTATTTTAGATGTTTTTTCAAAGTGGGCCTTGACGCTTGAGTCAAAAAATATAACACTTATCCCTCCTCATATGATTTTGGATAATTAAAAATGACCTGTTATAAAACTACAACGCCCTATGCTGCAAACTATAGGCAAGGTGTTGGCTTGATCGTTAAAAATAAAGAACAAAAGCTTTTGTTTGCCAGACGCCTTGATCATTCTACCCCTTCTTTTGATGCTCTTGCAGTTAATGAGCAGGGGTGGCAGTTCCCTCAAGGTGGAATAGATAGTGGTGAAGCCCCCCATCAAGCAGCAGAACGTGAACTTATGGAAGAAATAGGGACAAATTTTGTAAGCCTCTTAAGATTTACAGAGTTTTGGTATTCTTATGATCTTCCAAGTGATCTGTCCCCTGTCCTATGGGGAGGGCGGTTTAAAGGCCAAACGCAAAAATGGTTCTTATTCGACTTTTTTGGAAAAGACTGTGATATTAATCTAACCAAGCACCAACAAGAGTTTTCAACCTGGAAATGGGTAGAGCCTCAAGAAGCACTTGACTCTATTGTTTCTTTTAAAAGGCAAGTTTATGAGGTTGTTTTAAAAGAGTTTAAGTTGCTATAAGGGGAGCTATAAAAATTACGGGTAAAAAAAATCCCCCAATAAAGGGGGATAAGTAGCATAAGATCTAAAAAATATTTAAAATGCCATCTTTACGCCGGTAATAAATGTTACGGCTGAGTTATTGCGCACTTGGCGGTCGTTCTGTCCAAGAGCAGACTTCACACGATTATGAGTTGCTATTGCCACATCATTGGTTTTCATATCTGCAAAGTTTGCTTCAGTGTAAACTGCTAAACCTTGAGCAATTGCTGCTTCTGCAGAAGCACTGACAAAACGTCCTTTTGCGCTACGAATAGCGTCGGTTTTTCTAAATGTTTGTTGATAGGAAAGTCCAAATACATAGGCACCTTTTTTATAGTTTCCACCTACGTTAAAGGCTTCACCAGCATTACCTAAATGAGCATCGCCTAAAGCATTGGAAACACTGTTAACGGTAATAGCTTCTCTTGGTAGACGGGATTTTCCATTATTTAAATAACCACCACCAAATTGGAAGTTCTTATAACCGATAATAAAACCAAGTTGATAAGATTTTGCATCTTGAAGTCTTATACGCGTTGTACCTTTGTCATTGTCGTTGTAAAAAGACTTTTCTGTAACAACGGCACCGCTTAAGGTTAATCTCCAATCTCCATAGGAGTTTTTATAGATAATACCAAGAGCTAAGTTATTAAGGCCATAGGGTCTTGTTAGTTTATATGGCCAAACAGCTGCACTGTTGCCAGGGGCGCTATTAAGGGATGCTGAAAGATTTTGCATCTTGTCATTACCCCTTCTTGCTGTATTTGGGGTAAAGGCAACACCGATTTGAATGCCCCCAAATTCTGGAGAATTCCACATAATCTTTGTAGCGTAGTTTGTATCACCAGAAATGTCATTTCCAGTAAACACCCCAACAGATTTGTTTATAACGTTAAACTGACCACCGTTAAAACCACCTGTGCCACCAGCTAAACTTTCTGCATCTTTGATATAGGAATCTTCTGGCCCTACTACGTTACCAAACAAAACTTCACCAAACCAATGTTTGAAAGAAATATAGTTGGCATTAAAAAGAGGGTCTTCGCCAGGAATAGCTTGAAGGTTTACACGGTATTTATATTCAAGCCCACTTGTCATCACACCAGTAATCGTAAAACGAATGTCTGAAACGTCTACAGCTTGGTGAACTGAATAAAATGTTTTCCCGTTTTCGCGGACGTTTTGTTTACCTGCGTAGATATTATAAGCGCTAAAACCATTAATCTTTAAGCTTGGTGCTTCAGCTGTTGTGGCTAGAGTTGGTTTTGCTTCTGGGGCAGCTGCTGCTTTGGGGGCAGCAGCATTATGGTGTGCTTGTGTTTGAGTAGCTGCTTTTGTAGATTCAGCTTGAACTCCAAAAGACGCTAAGCTAACTCCAGCAAGTAGAAGGCTACATTTTATGATAGAATTCATATGGTTTTTCTCCGAATTTATTTCAATTTTGTCATAACTATTTAGAAATTATCTTGCAAGCCTTTGCAAGACTTTACAATTTAGAATTATTGATAAGAGGGACTCTTAAAACACTGTGTTGTATCTGGGCAACATAAGGAGGCTTAAGGAAATTTTATAAAAATAAAACCTTCAGATTCTTTCAATGAGATTATTTCTATAATTTTTTTATAAAAATGATATTAAGGATTGATTTTTTATTTACCATAGTGGATAGTTTTAAAAAAAATATTATAATTAAAAATAATTAAGGACAATTTCATGAAAGCTTTAAGAATATTAGCTGTATTTTTTTCTATATCATTTTCATCTTTTGGTTCACTATCTGACGATTTTTTAGAATTAGTTTTTCACAATGTCGGCTCTGGAAATTGTACGGTTGTTCGAACATCTCATGGGATTTTCATGTTTGACTGTGGTAGCAGTTCTATCAACAGAGAATCTCAAGAAATTCTTACATACGAAGTTCAAGAAAATGGAGTTAAAAGTAATCTGGAAATAAAGAAAAATATATTTAATAGAGTTAATGTAACTCCATCTAAAAAAAATAATAATAAAAATTTTGCAACAAAAAGAAAGCAAGAAAGTATTACAGAAGAATGTTTCAAAAAAAAAATCGATCAAAGCTTTTTGGATAAGAAAAAGATAATCCTTGGAGAATTAGATTCTAAAAGAGACTCAAAAGAAAATTTGTTCAATAGCATTACAAAAAACTCTTTTCCTAAGCATGATGAGGATGACCAAAAACTCTTTCAGGCTGTAACAATAAGCCATCCTGACAAAGATCATGTGAATTATTTAATCAGCTACTTTACAGATGACATTACGATTAATAGTTTGATTTTAGGGGGAAGCTTTCAAACTTATTTCGAACCAGAAAAGAGTAAGGGGAGGAACAAGAAAAAGCAAAAATCTTCTAAAAAAGCAAAAACAGAAGATACAGAAGAGGAAGAAAGCAAGACTACAACTTTTTCTTCGTGGTTGAAAAATAGACTAAGTTCCGGTATGCGTGTCCACATTCCAGCCATAACCAAAGTGATTTTAACCAAGGATAACGTTAACCAGTTTTTTGAAAATTTTGAAGATGGTCAAATCAAACTAAAAAATAATGACAAAATTGCGGAGTTGGGTGTCCATGATAAAGACTATGATGATTTAACATTACAAACTTCAGCAATTTTCTCCGATGCTTTTAAATCTGAGGATAGTAATTTTCACGTGCACTGTCTAAGTAGCAACGCTGATTCAGGTTTTAAGGATCCAAACTCGTCAAGTTTAGTGGTTTGTTTAACCTATTGCGGAAATAGGGTGTTGATACCAGGGGATGCCACGAATAAAACGTTCGAAAAAATATTTAAAAACTATGCTCAGGAGCTTGAAAAAGATAGCAACTATTTAAAGATGAAAATTGTTATGGTTCCACATCATGGTACCATAAAAGAGTGTAATAATGCGCAATTTTATAAAACCTTTAATCCTCGTTACGCGGTGATAAGTAGTGGCTTTTTGATAAACAATGGCCATCCACGAAAGGAAGCGCTGGAAAACATATTTTGGTCAAATGACTTAAAGCAAGAAGAACAAGAGCATATTATTGTCTCTGCTCAAAAAAAACAAAAAAAGGCAAAAAAAGATTTTTATTGCGCTTTCACGAAAGAAGCAATCTATTGCACGGTGTGTTGTGTTGATGGCGTCAAGTTTACGCTGCCTTATTTTGACACTGTTGAAGATGATGATAACGCTAAAGTAGAAGAGCCAAGAGCTCTAGAAACTGATCCTGCAAAAGACAATGTGTCATCTT
>DATDSS010000146.1:0-2553 GCA_035291245.1 Alphaproteobacteria bacterium
AGGAATGAGTTGCACTGATACGACCAGACCTGTCATCTCCAACCAAGAAGATATGACTATCTTGACGGCGCATACTTAAACCAAAATCAATAGCATTTTTTGCTCTTTTATGGGAGCTTAAGCTAAAAAGTGTTAGCGTTGCTTCTTGATCTATAAAAGAGGAATAGTCCCCAAGGGGTGGAGGGACAAAAAGTCCAACTTCTGTAGATGATAATAGATGTATACTCATACCCTAAAAGATAAAGAAAAAACCTTAAAGAGGTGTTAACAACCCCCCTAATCAACACACAAATTTTTTAAAACCCCATACACCAGGTTGATTTCTTTTAACTTTTCTTCAAACTCTTTTTTACCGTGATGTCTATCAGGGTGATAAAGTTTTACAAGATGTTTATAAGCTTTTTGGAGCTCTTTTTTAGAAAAAGGATAACAAAGCCCAAAAAGAGAAAGCGCCTTTTGAAGGCTATCATCCAGTTTTTTTGATTCCTGATTTTCTAAATTTTCAAAAAAATTAAAAGGATCTTTAAAACCAGAGCGCCCACTTGTACGCTGAGTTTTTGTTGAAAATTTGGATGTTGGCCTAAAATCATAGGCGTGAGACTTTGCATAAATTTCTTTTTCTTCTTCGGAATAGTCTTTAAAAAAGTCCCATGATTCGTTATATTTTTTTGCATGCTCTAAACAAAACCAGTGCCACTGTTTTTGATCATCCGATCTTGATGAAAATTTTGGAGCTCTATGATGCGCTTCTTTTTTGCAAGATGGATACTCACAGAAAGTTTTTTCAACCCCTCTATATGTTTTTTGCAAAATTTCTTCAAAACAGGGTAAGGGGGTTTTCATAAACTATGACTTGTACAGAAAGATTTTACTTGGTTTAATTAAAGTTATGATAGCTAAAAATTAAGGCCTTTTACACATGAATCTTTACACACTCAACGACTTCCAATCAATGCAAAAAACGGCAGTGAACGGTTTTTTATTAAGGCTTGATGTTAATCTGCCCTTAAATGCTATGGGCGAAATTAGTGATCCCGTTAGATTGACAAGGTCTTTAAAGACGTTGGAGTTTCTTAAAACCCAAGGATATGTGGTGATCATCGGGCATTTTTCCAGACCAAAACCAGGTGTGAAAGACCCAACATTAAGCCTTAAGAAATTATGTAATGGAATTGGTATATCACTTAATACGCCGCTTACTTTTATTGAAGATATAGATAATAAAGAATCTTTAAAACGCGTCCAAGGTGCAAAAAAAGGGGAAGTCTTTCTACTTGAAAATCTAAGATATGACCAAGGTGAAGAAAAAAACGATCCAGAGTTTGCAAAAAAACTGTCAGAGTTTGCTCAAGTTTATGTTAATGATGCCTTCTCAGGCTCTCATAGAGCGCATGCTTCTGTAGAGGCAATTACTCATATTATGCCTTCTTTTGCAGGATTTGCCTTTGAAAAAGAAATTCAAATGCTAAACAAGGTCATTAATACCCCTAAAAGACCCTTAGCAGCAATTGTAGGCGGGAGTAAAATTTCAACTAAGCTCCCACTTTTAGCAAATCTTGTTCAAAAAGTTGACTATCTTTTCGTAGCAGGTGCCATGACACACACTTTCTTAGAAAGCAAAGGCTATGAACTTGGTGGATCGCTCACAGAAGGGGAAATGATCCCAGACGTTTTAAAAATAGAGGAACTGGCAAAAAAATCTGGGTGCAAGCTGATTCTTCCGCTAGATGTTGTTTGCTGTAAAACGTTGCACGAAGGTGCGGATTATCAAGTCTTGCCAGTTGATGGCATTTTGCCAGATATGATGGCTGTTGACTTTGGGCCAAACACCTTAAAACTTTACGAAGAAACCCTAAAAGAAGTACAAACAGTTTTGTGGAACGGCCCTTTGGGAGTTTTTGAAATGCCTCCTTTTGATAGAGGTACCAACACACTTGCAAATATTTTAATAAAACTCACAAAGGAAAAAAAGATTACGACTATTGCAGGTGGTGGGGATACCTTAGCAGCCCTTAAAGCCTGTAATGAAGAGGAGTGAATTACCTATACCAGCACAGCAGGAGGCGCCTTTTTAGAGCTGTTAGAGGGGAAAGTTCTTCCTGGGGTGAAAGCTCTCTTGCAAAAAGAAATATTAAGGACTTAAATTACGAATAGAGAACACTAACCTAAGGTGAGTCTGAGGATGAGACTTGTTTTCAAAACGATGAGTTATGGCGCTGCGCATATGATAGTTGCTATTGCAGTAGCGTACTGTATCACAGGCGATATTATGCAGTCCTTAGGTATTGGTATTTTAGAGCCACTGGTCCAAACCGGGGTGTTTGCTCTTCATGAAGTGGTGTGGGATGGCACCTTTAAAAAAAGGTTTTTAAAACTTAAAAGCCAAATAAATAATTTATTTTAAAGTTCTCTAAATAAGCCCCTATCTTTCTTTAAGGTTCTTTTTTGAAAAAGTGAAACCTTACTAGGCCGTACGTTCTTACATCTAAAAGAGACCAGTGACTAGAGGATAGAATCTCTTGGTTATTGGTTTCAAGTACTAATAAGGTGTCC
>DATDSS010000147.1:0-4570 GCA_035291245.1 Alphaproteobacteria bacterium
TGGCAGTAGTCTTTGTTTTTTTTGGCTTCAGTAATTTTTTATGGGCTGGTTTAGAAGAGCCCGAATTTTCTGGGCTTCAACATAAAAAAGCCCAACACGCCCCCTTTTCCTCAGACCAAACGGTTGAGTATAAAGATCTAGAAGATCTCTTGTTTCCCTTTCTCTTAGAGGAAGTATTATATGACTATGCATATGATTTAAAGCTCATGTTTAATTTACACAAGTTTCAAGAAAAAGATCCTACAAAACGCTTTGGATCCCCTTTGCACCCAAATGAAACGATCGTTTCTGGATGGAACTGCCTTTATAAAAAAGTTCTAGAAAATAAAAACAACAAAAAAGAGCAAAAACAGGTACTTTTTGATCTTTTAGCCCTTCATAAGACAGAGATCCGTTTTATAGACGAGGAGCTTTTTAAAGAAATCCAACAACATGCCCCCTGTCAAAACTGTATTAACCGTATAAAAAAAGAATTTATATAGGGTTTTCAAAAAGGATTAGGCTTTTAAGCCTAATCCCCACCAATAGCATTTTTTAAAGGTCTTGTACGTGAACATCCACTTTTAGCAAAAGACTTTTCAAATATTTTTTAAGATTTTCTAAGCCTTCTTGTGTGGTTGATTCCGCCCTTAGTACTAAATAGCTCCCCGTTTGAGAAGCTCTTACCAAAAACCATCCGTCATCATTTGAATAACGAATACCGTCAATTTCTAAACGTCCTTCTAGTGGAAGTTCATGTTTTATAAAATCTAAGACTTTTTGTTTGTTTTCTTCTTCGCAAGGAATACGAATTTCTGGAGTGCTAAAGGCAGTTGGAAGGTTGTTTAAAAGTTCTTTTAAGCTTAGAGGGCTTTCTTGAAGCAATTGAATTAAGCGAACTGCTGCATATAATCCATCATCAAATCCATAGTAATCATGGTTAATAAAGATATGGCCACTCATCTCACCTGCAAGAACTGCTTGCGTTTTTCCCATTTTTTCCTTGATATGAGAATGCCCTGTTTTCCAAAGAAGTAGCTCTCCTTTTAAGGATTCTACCCATTCTTTTACCGTATTAGAACTTTTAACATCAGCAATAACTAAACCATTTGGGACGTGTTTTAAGATGTCTTTGGCTAAAATCATTAAAATTTGATCCCCCCAAAGAATGCGCCCTTCTTCCTCAACAACACCAATACGATCTCCATCACCGTCAAAGGCAATACCAAGATCGCATTTGTTAGCCCTTACAAGAGAGATCAGTTGTTTCATATTTTCAGCAACAGAAGGATCTGGGTGATGGGCTGGAAATGATCCATCAATCTCTTCATTAATTAAAAAAGTATCTGCATCCAATTGTTGACATAAACTAGAAACAATCGCACCCGTGGCGCCATTTCCTGGATCAAAAGCAATTCTTAAACGCTTCGTTTTTGGTTTTTTATAACCTTTTAATAGCCTTTGAATATAAGACTCTTGAAAGTCAAGGGCTTCATAACCTCCAAAATTTTCTGAAAAAATCGGACTAACATCATATAAAGCAGCAATATCATTTCCAAAAAATGGTCTTTCCAAGAGCGTAAACTTAAATCCGTTATCTTTAGGTGGGTTATGGGATCCAGTTACCATGATACCTGCTGAAAAGCCGTACTTTTTTACAGCAAAATACAGCATGGGTGTAGGGCCCAAACCACTATCTGTTACATGAATTCCAACTTGCCTTAGCCCATAAATTAGGTTTTCTTGAAGCATCATGGAGCTATGCCTACCATCTCGGCAAACTACAACTTTTAAAGTCGTTGACCCAGGGTGAAGAGATTTCAAAACTGTGCCAAAACGTTGTCCCAAAGCCTGAGCATCCAAAGACTCAAGATTAAGCCCTACAGTTCCACGAACATCATACTCTCTTAAGATACTTTTGTTTAAGGGGGCTGGTTTTGACATTAAACGTCCTTTTTAATATTTTTTTACTTGGTTCTTATAATACCTGAGTATACTGGGTATAAGGGGATTTTCAAAAGTTTTTCCTGTTAAATTTTATAAAGAGCTTACTATAGATTCACAGGCCTTGTGCTATGAATGACAGTGTGAGGAAACCACCCTTTAAAACAAGTACTTCACACAATTACTGTTGATAATGGGAAAGAATTTGCAGTTTATGAAAGAGTTACCAAAGAACTAGGACGGGGATTTTACTTTTCCAAACCTTATCACTCCTGGGAAAGAGGATTAAACGAACACACAAATGGCCTTGTTCGTAAGTCACTTCCCCAAGAAGACAAACCAAGAAGACAAACTTTGATACTTTAACTCATGATCAAGTCTTGCCTGCACAAAATATCCTTAATAACAGGTCAAGAGAAATCTTAAACTTTTACAGACCACTAGAGGTGTTCACTGATGCTACTCGTAAGTGTTTGCACTTCAGCCTTGAAAGAGCCTTATGAGCTTGCTGGAAAGCCTAGAAAGGTGTTACACGATTGAGAAGCTGCGAGCCCCAAGGAGCATTGATATAGTCACTAACGTCCCCTCTTCCGCCGTAGCCGACGCGAAGTTCTGCAATTTTGTTATGAGCTATAGCATTAGCAGACGTGATATCTTCTCTTCGAATAACCCCCATAATGACAATTTCTCTCAACTCATTTTGCAGCCTAAGCTCTTGCTTTCCCATAATAACCAGGTTTCCATTAGGAAGAACTTGCGTGACAATAGCTGCTACATCAAATTTTAAAGCAAAGGTATATTCATTTGTACCTGTTCCGTTATGGGTAGGGTTGCCCGTATAATCAATAATTCCAGGTGTTTTCAATTTTTTAGGGAAAAGTTTTTCCATTTTTGCCTCATAGCCCAGGACGCTATTAACAGTTGTTTTATTTGAAGTCGTTCTTTTATTATCTGCTTTGGCTGTATTTTTTTGAGTTTCATTAAGGTCTAAGTTTACTGTTACCACATCGCCTACTTTTGCAGCTCTTTGATCTTTAAAAAAAGCTTTAGACCCTGTTTGCCACAAAGAATTCACCTGATCTTGATGGGTAGAGGCATTTGGCATAGGAAGATTAACCGGTTTATAGTAGCTCATGGCTGTTGGATCGTGTATTTGGCTTAAATTGGGATTTTCTCCGACAGTTGCAATACGTTCTGCAAGATTACACGCGCTTAGTAAGGAACCTAAAAGAAAGAAATAAGGGGTATTTCTCATTTAAAACTCCTCTTCTGACATAACTGGAAGCTCCGCTTTTGAAGAGCTTAAAACTTTGGCTTCAAATGTTTTTTGACCGTCTAGTCTTTTAATTGGAATGACTTCGTTTAACGCGCCATCTTTTAAAGCAACCCCTCTTATTGAAATATTTAAAATACCATGTTGATAAACAACCGTAAGTGTGCTTCCTTTTGTAACCACCACTGGCGCTTTTAAATCATGCTTAAAAAGTATTTCTTTAGGCTGTAAAACACGAGCAGCCGATTTGCCAACGATGTCTTGTACAGCTGTCGCTTGGGAAGCTCTTAAGCGATTACTTGGGATTTGAATCCACTCAATAAGATCTTGTGTAATAACCTCTCCAGGGGTGATTGGTTTTTTTAAAACAGGGACATCTGTTAGAGTTTCAAGCCTTCCGTAAAAAGTTTGACTCTTTCCCAGATCATCAATATGAAGCTCAAAACGTTGCTGTTCTTGGAGTTTTACCATTTTAACAACCGCTTGATCACTTAGGTTTAAGCGGCTCGTTTCAAAAATAAGCTCATACGAATAGCTGACATCTTGATCTAAAAGTTGAGCTTTTATTTGCTCTTGAACGGCAATTGGAATTTTTTGCGCCGCAAACACAGATGACAAAGACAAAAAGGCTATAATAAAAAACCTAGACATTAGTTTCTACCTATCCCTTTCATAGAATCAGACATGGCATCTGCTGTGTTTAAGACTTTTGTCAAAAAGCCAAAGCCTTTTTCTATTTTAATAAGATCTGTTATTTCTTGGACAGAGTTTACGTTAGATCCTTCTCTAAAACCTTGAAGAAGGCCTCCTCTGTTGTCTGAGTTGGGATACCCTGTTGTGGGCGTTCCTGAAGCAGCTGTTTCTGAAAAAAATCCGCCTCTTAATACCTTTAATCCCGATGGATTAAGAAATGTTGCAAGCTCAAATTGCCCTAAAAGAACAGAGCTGGTCTGGCCATTATACGTTATGTAAACTTGTCCAACTTCGTTTATTTCAACTGCTTGAGCATTCGCTGGAATAACAATCCCTGGTAAGACTTTGAATCCTCCATCTGTTGTAACAATTGTTCCATCTGCTGAAAGCTGGAAAGAGCTTGATCTGGTATAAGCAGTTGTTCCATCTGGCATTTGCACTTGGAAAAAACCTTGTCCATCAATTGCAATGTTTAAGGGGTTACCTGTATTAATCAAGTCACCTTTTGCAAAGCTTCGATAGGCACCCACTACTTTTGCTCCAAGCCCTATTTGAAGACCAATAGGACGAAAAGTTATTAATCTTTCTCCAAAAAATAGTGCATAGGTGAAAAAATGTCTGTAGGTAGAGCTTTAAGTATTGCAACAACGGGAATGGCTGTTTACGAAAAATGGCTTGAAG
>DATDSS010000148.1:0-2158 GCA_035291245.1 Alphaproteobacteria bacterium
GTGCGATTGTTTTTAAAAACCTCTAAAAACCCCTATGCGAAAGAGTAATTCATGACTCAAGCTTCTCTTAACTCAAAAGATCTATCCGAGCGCGTTACACAAATTCTTGAAGATAAAAAAGCTCAAGATCTTTTAGTGTTAGACGTAAAAAACCGCTCTTCTATTGCTGACTTTATGGTAATAGCCTCAGGAACATCAGGAAGGCAACTAGCCGCCATGGCAGTTTCCTTAAAAAGCGACTTAAAAAGCCATGTTTTTTCAATTGAGGGGCTTTCAACATGTGATTGGGTTTTAGTTGACCTTGGAGATGTTCTTGTTCATCTTTTTAAGCCAGAAGTTCGAGCTTTTTACAATCTTGAAAAAATGTGGGAAGCTTAAAGCTCCTTTAAAAACCATCCCATAAGGGGTGGTTCGCACGCTAATAACCTGTTTTTTAAAATTCGTGTTGAGACTTTATAAGCTTTCTCATCCACTATCGCTGTACTTTTCCCAGCAATTCCCGGGCCATAAAAAACCCCTTGCAATTACACACATTCAAAATAAAACACCCATTCGAGTATTAAAACAAAAGGATTTAGTGGATCCATTACGGATGAAGAAATTTAAAGAACTTGAGTTTCTCTTAAGTTTTTATTCAAACAGGATAATTGCTATGCAAAAACAGACCTGCTTGAAGACTTAAGTTAGAGGAATCAAGCTGCTTTGACAAAAGAATTGGTAAAATACAATACTTATAGACTTCACTTTTAAAACATTAACAATCTGTAAAGAATGTTTGGGAGTTTCTTAAGCAATAGTTAATTTTGAAGGGGCTTTTTTGGGGGGATTTCGGGCTGTATTTGCAATTTTAGATAAACTTTAATGATGCAAGACATAGATGCAAGACATAAGGCGGTCTGACGGACCTCCGCAATTACCGAAAAAACTATTGTAGCGCCTCCACCTCCTCCACCACTAAACGTACCCCCCACCCTGTCCTTGCCTCCGTGATTTTTAAAAATCACATAAAACAAGGAGTCATAAAAGCGTTTCATCCTTTAATCAAGTGTGGCATTATTTCTTTCAATTGAGCTTGGGTTTTCCAAAATAACCCACAAATAAAGCAGGTCCTGGGAGTTAGCCCCAATGTATTTCCTTGAAACGGTTGTTGCCAAGAAGTCGCACTCAACTTCTTCCCACCAAAACGAGCGCTTGCATGTATAAGAATAACTCACAGCGGTTAAAAAGAGTTAAGGAAACCCCCTTATGGGATTTTTTCCTTATTAAGCGCCTTTTCTCCAAAATAAGATTTTATTGCCCCTCCTGCAGTCTTTTCTCTCTAACTATCGCAAAAAACTTTAAATGTGAGGAGTAGTCGTAGTAAATTAAGTAAATACCATTTTCTACTTTATCCAAGATAAATAAAAACAAATGCATTTTCAATGCAACTATTTTTCAATAAAAAAGTAAGCTACTAAGACGAACTACAACGTTCATATTATTACTTTTTAGGAGAAAAAGATATGAAAAACGCCGCTATTTACGCCTTGCTTTTAACCACCTTCTCAAGCTTTAAAGCCCTGGGAGTATATGAAATTCTTGAGTTGGGGGACGGAAAAGGTAAAGCAGGGCCTGTTAAACTTGAAGTTTTGTATAAAGATAAACAAACTGATCGTAACACTGTTGTCTATTTGGAAACAATTGAAGAAAGTGATATCAATGACCTTGTTCGTATAAGGACTTCTGCAGAAGTTTGCAAACACTACTCAAACCATAAAGAACCTGAGGTTGGAGCAATAACGAACTGGTTTAAAAATACTCTCATGCCACGCGTAGGAAGCGATGAAAGTGTTTTACCCTTTGTTTTAAAAAATGAAGACAAAGAAGTTAAGGGGCTAATCAACGTTGGTTACGGTTTTGAACAAACTCATCGTATGTTCGGGAATTTTACTGAGTCAGGCGAAAATGGGTCTCAATGGAACAGAGGTAGGTGCAAAGCTGCAGTCGAAGCTACAACAGATTTTATCATGCTTTGGCACAAAGATAACCCAGGTCAACAGCATATTAACTTTAATGGGCAGAGCCTTAAACTATGGGGGCCGACTTTTGATATCCTTTCAGCAACTGCAGATGTCGATAATATAAGTGGTAGGAGGATTTTTGATACACTAGGCATGAG
>DATDSS010000149.1:0-2108 GCA_035291245.1 Alphaproteobacteria bacterium
AAAGAAGGAAGAATACTCACATCAAATACAGGATAAAGAGAACTTGTTTCACAAACAGCTCCAAAGCAAGTGCGATAAGGACCACTTAACACCTCCACCCCTTTTCCAGCTAAAACAAGGTGAACATCATATCCCTTAGCGCATAAAATATTAAAAGCTTTTAGTAACAGGGGGTGATTTTTTATATTATCTAAGCGCGCAACCATACCAATTACAAAGGTTTGATCTGAAATACTATGCTCTTTTTTAAAACTTTCTTTTAAATAAAGGTTTGGCTTGAAATAATCTGTATCAACAGCATTTGGAATCAAAAACAGATTTTTATAGCCTTGTTTTTCATGAAAAGCATAACCAGCATAGGAGTTTACGATACACTTTGTTACAAACCTTGAAAAAAAGGCAAGTACTTTTAAAAACTGACTTTTTAGCCGTGAAAGCTTCATATCACTGCAGCGAATAGTGAAATAAATCTTAACTTTTAAAACAGGCTTTAAAATTACGGCTGCAACAAATCCAAAAAAATCCGCCTCATATAACCAAGTCTGAAAGTGAGAAGGCTTTTTCACATATAATATTTTTAAAAGTTTTATAAAGCCCACAACCTTTGAAAATAAGGTTTTTTTCATGCTAAGACTTGTGACTTTTATAGACCTTGCTTCAAGTTTTGTGCTTAAGGGGCCTTTTTCATAAAGGCAGATTACCTCTTGGTCCCACGAGGTGTTTTCAATTAATCTGACTAAAGCTGTTTCAGCCCCCCCTATTTCTAAAGTTGGAATCAGATGTATAAGCTTCATAACATTTGCCGTGCTTTGGAGTTTGTTTTGCTAGAAATTTTTGTACTAAATTTTGTAATTAACAAGCAAAAAGAAAGCCCCTAAGTCATAAAGTTTATCTAAAATTGCAAATACCCCCTAAAAACCCTCCTAAAGCCCCTCTTCAAAATTAACCTTTGCTTAAGAAACTCCCAAACATTCTTTACACTTTGTTAAAGGGTTTCAAAAGTGAGTGGCAGTAGGTTTTTACTTTTTTGATTTCCAGTCAGCTTAAATCACTCTGGAAAAAAAAGTAAAAACCTACTACCTTATAGTCAACTTAATTTCAGTAAAAACTATCACCATGTATACCGTTACAGCTCTTTATCACTTTGCACCTTTTCCAAACTTTAAGGACTATCAAAAACCCATTTTAGAAATCGCCCAAAAAAATCAGATGTGTGGCTCCCTTCTTATTGCTCATGAGGGCGTGAATGGAACACTTGCAGGCCCTACAAAAGAAGGTGTTGTGGAGTTTTTAAATTTTTTGAAAAGTATTCCTGGCTTTAAAAATCTTGAACATAAAGAATCAACAGCAGACGAAAAACCCTTTTTACGCCTTAAAATTCGTCTTAAAAAGGAAATTGTAACGCTTGGCATTCCTGAAGTTGACCCAACAAAGACGGTTGGAACTTATGTCGATCCCAAAGATTGGAACGCCTTACTAAATGATCCTGATGCCGTTGTGGTCGATACCAGAAACGAGTACGAATATCATATGGGAACGTTTAAAGGGGCACTTAATCCTCATATTGATATTTTCAAAGATTTTCCAAAGTATGTAAAAGAAAATCTTTCAGACAAAAAAGATAAAAAAATTGTTATGTTTTGCACAGGTGGTATTCGTTGTGAAAAAGCTAGCAGCTATATGCTCTTAGAAGGTTACGACAAAGTTTACCACTTAAAAGGTGGTATTTTAAAATATTTGGAAAATGTGGCTCCACAAGAATCACTTTGGGAAGGAGACTGCTTTGTTTTTGACAGACGCGTTGGTCTTTCCCATGGACTTGAAACCAGTAAAATGGAGCTTTGCTATGGATGTCGTATGCCAATTTCACCTGAAATGAAAGAGCATGAAGATTATGAAGAAGGCGTTCAGTGCCCATTATGCGCCCCAACACTTAGTGAAGAAAAAAGAAAAAGATTTAAAAACCGAAAATTTCAAATCGATTTGGGTAAAAAAAGGGGTTATAATCACCTAGGCGAAAGACAACCACGTGCGTGAGATCGTTCTTGATACTGAAACTACAGGGCTTGACCCGAAACTTCACAGAGTCATAGACATTGGCTGTGTAG
>DATDSS010000150.1:0-2090 GCA_035291245.1 Alphaproteobacteria bacterium
ACGCAAACTTTTCGAACAAAATTATGAAAGAAGTCATCTAACAACAAAAGCCATAACCTTTGGCTCAAAAAGAAATCAAAGCCTTCATATAAGCTTAGAATCTGGGCTTTTCAAGGATTTTAAAACAGGTGTTGGTGGCAATATTTATGGCCTAATTCACTATGGATTAAACGATATTGCCTTAGAAAAAAACAATAAAGAAGGCTTTAAAGAATCATTAGATTGGGCAAAAAATTATCTTGGAAATTTAGACCCAGCTTATAAATATGAGCATCAAAAAAACATCCAAAATTTTTCAAATAGGCATCAGAAAATAGAGACTAAATCTTTAAATACGACTCCCATTTTTGAAGATCAAAAAACAAAAAATGATACCTTAAAATGCATCTCACCTATCACGCAAGATTTGCAAAATTTAGACCTAAAAACTCAAAAAAATCTAACAAAAGTGTTGAGTGGTTTTGAGGTAAAAGAGGTCTATCCTTACACCAATGAAAAGGGTGAATTATTTGGTATTACAGCTCGACTTGTTGATGAAAATGGGGCTAAAAAAGTGCTTCCTTTTAGCTATTGGGTAGACTCAAAAACAGGTAAGGAATTTTGGAGAATGAAGCGTTTTGAGGGCACGCCACCTCTTTATAATTTAAAAGAATTAGCAGACAAAAAAGAGGCTCCAGTCTTAATTGTTGAGGGCGAAAAAACAGCAAATGCAGCCAGGGAAATATTTAAAGATCACGTAGTAGTGACTTGGATTGGAGGGTGTAATGGCTATAAAAACACAGATTTTTCACCTCTAAAAGATCGTGATATTACCATTTGGCCAGACAACGATAAAGCTGGAGAAAAAGCTGCTTTTGGCATCAAGGAACACTTAAAAAATGAGCATAAAACTGACTTAAAAATAGTCGATTTGCCTGCAAGTTTTGATCATAAATGGGACCTTGCAGATCCTCTTCCAAAAGGTTTTGAAAATAAAGATTTACACACGCTCTTAAATGTTCATTTGCCAGAAAAAATGGAAAACATCACAACATTCAGAGGCATATATAAAGGCATCACAAAAACTGTTATAAAAGACAGATTTGAACAGAGCAATTATCAAAAACTTTTAGGTGATCCAAAAGAAGGTTTTTGTGGTCTTGTTGAACATTGTTCAGCGTCTTATTTGCTCTTAACAAAGGGATTAAAAAGCAATGAATTTAATCATGAAAAAATTTTAGATCTCTCCATTTATACAGCTCTTGTTCTTCAAAGAAGTGAGTCTATGAATAGAGATTTTACGATGAAAAATGTGCTTGAAATTGTAAAATCGTTTGACCTTTTAGAAAAAAATAAAGCGGACTATTTAGCACAAGGACATCCAGTTTTATTTCAAGATGCACAAGAGAAAGTAAGAGAAATTATTAGAACTCCAGAGTCAAAAGAAGACCCATTTAAAGATCTTTTTAGACTTTTTGAAAAGAACGTTTCTTACGAATCAAGATCAAAAATGGCTAATCACTTAAGTGAAAAATTTGAACATTCTATTAAATCAACCTTCTCAAAAGTGAGATCTGATTTTAGTACTCAAAATGAAACAAAAAAATTAGAATTTCCCGAACTCTTGCAAAGACAAATGCAAACACAAAGACAGATGGAAAATCAAAAAACGTTGTAGCCGAGTAAAAAATTATAGTAAAAATCAGGATTGAGATTTTTATAGCGCTTGATCCTCGCAAACCCTCATAAAATAAGGGGTTTCAAGAGAGTTCCCTCGATATTTTGGCTATTTTGACATAGTTACTGGTGTTGTGCCCCGTGCTTACTCGACACCCTTAAATCGCCAACCCATGACGGTTAAATACAAAAAGCCCTTTAAGAGATCTGATAAAAGCCTAAAAGAATGAAACTACCCCTCTTTTAGTACCAGCTTCTCTCACCGTCTAAAGAACAAATGTCGGCTTCCACATAGCAATTTCTAAGGTCTGCTAGAAAAGAAATTTCGCTGTATATATCTGAAATCGTTTTTTCTAGATCCTCTTCGTCGTCATAAATAATAGTAAGGATGTAGCTTCCTTCATCATTTTTTAGTTTTTTAGCCTGATAGTCGC
>DATDSS010000151.1:0-2129 GCA_035291245.1 Alphaproteobacteria bacterium
CAAGAAGCTCAGAAGGCTCATCGGCGCAATGCTTATACTCTTGGAGAATTGTATGAATTCTAAAGGTATTAAGAGCCGCCTTTATTCCTTTTCCAGAAAAATCACAAATCCATACCCCCATTTGAGTATCTGAAATATCAATGGCCCCCCAAATGTCACCACTTAAAAACCTTGAAGGCTTAAAAAGGGATTTTAAACTAATTTTATGCTTATTTTCTAATGTTTTTATAAGGTCACTGCTTGGTAAAAGAGACCTTTGAAGTTCCAACGCTTGCTTTATATCGGCTTCTGCTGCTTCGTGATAGTGTTCTAATTTTTGTATTAAAATGTTGGTTTTTAGCTGAACTTTTACGCGTGATAAAAGCTCAAGTCTGTGAATGGGTTTTGTGATGACATCATTAGCCCCTCCTAGCCAAGCTTCTACACGTTGTTCTGGATCTGAAATGGCCGTTTGGACAATGATTGGAATGTTTAAAAGTCCTTTTTGTGACCGAATACTTTTAATAACCTCAAAACCTGAAATTCCAGGCATAATTAAATCTAAAATAATCAAATCTGGCGCAAAGGAATCTACAAGCTCTAAGGCTCTTTTACCATCGTCTGCTACTTGGATTGTAGTATAACCACCACTTTCAAGATAACTTGTAATAAGCTCACGATTAAGAGCTGCATCATCTACCACTAAGATTTTTTGGTTTTTTATGTCATTATAAAGCGTTTCTTTTTCAATAGACGACGGAATTTCTGATAAAAGTGCGCGTGATAACATGATTCATTGCCCTTTTCGATGATAAAATACAAGCTCTAGAGCTTTGCCTTGATTGTGGGAGCTCACTTTATCGCTAAAGGCTTTAATAATGCCAATCCCTCTGGTTAAAGGGCGTTTGCAGGCATCTTCTTCATTCCAGTAAAAAGGTAAGCCTTCGTGCTGAATAAGACAGACGACTTTTAAAGGTGTTAAATAAAGACTTAATTGAAGCCTACGGCTTGAAAAAACTTCATTTTCAAGGCTTTTTTGTAAAATTTCTCCCATCACTAGAGGGTCTTTAAGAATTTCTTTTTGTGAAGGAACTTCTAAATTGCTCCAAATAAGTGAATTACTCCAAGCTTCGTAAATGGATGTAAGCAAAGGGTCGTAAAACAATGGAAGATGCCCTTCTTCATGAAAATAAACCTTTAAGAGTTCACTTACATCATTTTTAAGTGCAAACTTACTCGTGCAGTTAAGCCGAAAAGAGGGGCGGATGTTCTTCCAGCAATACTCAAAATCTAGTCCACTTGATTTTTTACAGCGTTCAAAAAGGAATTTTTTACCAGATTTAATATAAACTATAAGATCTGCTATCGTAGCTTCTTCAAACGCAAGGCTACTGTCATACGCTTCATTTTCAAGTAAAAAACCTTTATAAGTGTCTAAATCTTTAGGCATTGGCATCTTCAATGGAAAAGAGGTTATCAAATCTACCCAGCTCAAGCATTTTTTTTACCTGACCTTCAGCACATTTTAAGTTTAAAATACCACTTTGAGATTGAACTTTATCTCTGGCAATTAAAAGCATTCCAAGTCCAGCAGAGTCAATAAATTCTAAATCAGAAAGGTCTAAAACACATCTTTTAATCGTTAATTCTGACAAAAGCTGCAGCATTTCTCTAAAATTAGAATAATCCGCAAACGTTAGCCTGCCTTTTAACTCGATTGAAGCACTAGCTCCATTATTTTGAATTTTATAAATCACGAAAGCCTCCTAAAAAAGTAAAATATCCCCATCGTTTTTCCTGGCGTTTTGCTCATTGGATAAAGGTGTGGAAGAAAGGTCTTCTTCTAATTTTTTCTCAGAAGTAGGCTCACTTCGACTTTCCCCAGCTTCAAGCACACAAGAAAGCGTTTTTTCTTTAATTTCATTCACATCCACATAAGCTGAGCTTTGCGTTATTAAGCTATTAAGCCTTGAAGAGCTGCTATGAAGCTGTCTTACAACGGCTTCGATATCCTGCTTAACGCGGTCTTGATACTGCATAGACATAATAAGTTGGCCTGCATTTTTAGAAAAATTTTGCATAGCCCCCGTTACGTCTCCCATAACCTTTTCCATATGAATATTCTTTTGCACAAGACCGCCTACCATAGA
>DATDSS010000152.1:0-2469 GCA_035291245.1 Alphaproteobacteria bacterium
CTGCCTGTTTTAAAATCGATCAAATGAATAGCATCATCTTCAAAAAACACTAGGTCAGGACGTGTTTGAAGATTGAGGCCTTCAAAGTCTTTTTGAGCTTTTTGTTCGCTTAAAAAATCATGGCTTTGTAGCCACTTTTGCAACATAGGTATGAGATGACTTAGGGTATTAAAACACCTTGGCATCCAATAATCGACAATCTTTGGATCATCTGTCAAAACGTCGAACTCTTTTTTTAAAAGAGCCTCTATGGAGCTTTGATTCTTTAGGTAAGAAGAAATAGTATTATGCAGTAAGATACCGCGTTCTTTAGGGCCGAATTCTGGATCAATGTTGTCTAGTTTTTTTAACCGTAAAATGCGTTTTGCATAAAAACCATAAGGGTTTCTTCTTAAAAGCTCAATATCGGTCACTGATATTTCTTTGGGGCGTACATCCAAAGGTGGGGTAGCTATTGTGGTAGATTTTGGCACAAAGATCCCAGCCTTCGCGGGAGTGCTGGGGGGGATTGCCAACTGAAAATCTTTTATTACCTGATACTTTTGAAACAAATACCAATAAGGAGATGGTGTTACAGGCCCGCTGCTGTCTTCTTCATTTTTAAAAAAATAACAGAGCTTACTTTGAAACGCCAAATCTAAGGCTTTTATGCTTTCATGGTGAGATGTTTTTTCCTTCCAAATGCCAAGTTCAACTTTTTCATTTTCGCTAAGCCATGGATCATGAGGAGGGCTTAGGGGCCACATACCCTCATGGAGATTAGAAAGAATAACACAGTCGCTTGGTTCAAACAAAAGGTCTCTGGGATGGATGATAAAAACTTGAGCGCCAACGCCACCAAGGTCTGATACTTTTTGAAGCTTCATCAATCTCTGTAATAACGTTTCGTAGTCGTAGGCTGTTAAAGCATGTTCAAAGGTGTCAGTTTGACTAAAAAGATCTAAAAAATCTTTGGTTTTTTCCCCGTCTTCATACTCCCATAAGTCGTCTCTACTTAAAAAAAGCATCAAGCTTTCATGAATTTTGATCCACTCTTTTAACGGTAATGTGGTGGAAGAAGGAATAAACTCCCTCCAATCTAATAATGTTTCCCACTGTGGTGTTTTAAAGCGCCCCCTCAAATGGAGTTGTTCAAACGTTCGAAGGCGTTCTAAAAAGTCATAACGATCTTCTCCCTTTTTTGTTAAAGGATGCTTTAAAACGGACAAAATTTCTTTGTTTGAGCATTTTTTTAATAACTTAGCGCTTAAAAGCGCAAAACTTCCAACAACTGTTTGCGTAAGAGGCGTTCCATGAGCCGAGTTAGAAGGGATTTTTAAAGCATTTAAAAAAGTTTGAATCAGATTTGCAAAAGCTGCATCAGGCGTTGCAATTACAACTTTAGATATCCCAACGTTTAAACAGTGTTTTACTTCTTGTGCAATGCCTTGAGCTTGATCTTGAGGGTTTTTAAAGCTTTTATAGATAAGCTCGTTTTTAGGAATAGGAATTGATACTGACTTGTTTACAAAACATAAAGCATTAGCATAGGTAACAGCACCTTCAAGTAAATTATTAAAAGAAGGGATGGTTACATCAAATCCTGCAAAAAGCATCTGATTTTGTGGGGGATTTTTATCCCAAGCATCCTTCCAAAGATATGTTAATTCCTTTAAAAGAGCTTTTTCTTCAATTTTTCCTAGATCTTTAATAATACTAGGCCACATATCTAAAACAGTTGCTAAAAAGTCGGCAATTACTTTTCGTTGAGGGGTGGTAAGTGGCTTATTTTTAATAAGGGCGCTTAAAGTTTTAAAGTCTAAGTTTTGGTCATAGGCGTCATCTATGAGTTTTAAAAAATGCCTACTCATGCTTAAACGTTGCTCAAAGTCTAGGTCTAATTTTTGTAGTTCGCAAAGCTTTTGAGTAATGCTAAGCCCCAAAGACAGTCTCGTTGCAAATTCCATTAACGCAGGTGTAGAAGAGGGGGGTACAAAGTCCACTTGATAAGGATCTTTTAAGACCTCAGCAAGAGAAGTAAGACGTGGTAAAAAACCACTTTCAAGGCCACTATGACGTAGAAAATAATCTTGAAATTTTTGACATCCCCTAAGTGTCGGAAAGACGATGTGATACTTGGTAATTTCAAGCGGATCTTTTGATAAAACTGGTTTTAAAAAGTCCATAAGGTCTTTAAACAAAGAATTTTTTATAAAATGAAAAGTATTTTTTGTCATCTTATACGATGCTTATTTAAGTATTTACGTGTCTTTTCTAAGCTCTCAAGCGTTCCAATATCACGCCAAAACCCCTTGTACTCATAACCAAAAAGTGTTCCTTCTTTTGCAGCTTTTTTATAGAGCTCAACATTTGAAAACGTGCCATCTGGTGAGTTTTCGTAGAGTTTTTCAAAAAGGATTTGGACGCCTGTAAAAATATATTCTTTTAAAATAGTTGAAGGGGGGCTAAAGGTAATCTGCTTTGAGTCAA
>DATDSS010000153.1:0-4068 GCA_035291245.1 Alphaproteobacteria bacterium
GGAAAAAGGGAATGCGGAATTTTTATAAACAACACAACAGAAACGACACTAAGAAAAAAAGAAAAAACTAAAACAGTCTTTGAATATTTAAAAGCAATTAATAAAGTTTTTTCATAAAATTTAAGTAATTTTGGATAAAATGTGCTGAATAAAGAAAGGCTTTTTCCTTGTTTTATTGGCTTTGTTTTAAAAGTTGTTATGAAAACTGGAATTATTAAAAAGCTAAAAAATAAAGAAAAGACAACAGCAAAAATAATGGCTAGTGAAAAATCTCCCAAAAGTTGCCCTGTTAGTCCAGGAGCCGCAATAAGTGGGAAAAAAACAACGATTAAAGACAAAGAAATCGACATCACCGTAAAAAAGATTTCTTTAACCCCTTTTAACGATGCTTCATAAGGAGATTCCCCTTCTTCTTGACGCCTTACAATTGCTTCAATAACAATTACTGCATCATCAACAACAAAACCAACTGAAATAATTAAGCCTAAAAAAGAAACAACATTTAACGTCTTTCCCATAAGGTATAAACAGCTGCAAGTGGCAAGCATACTTAAAATTATTATAACAGACACGATACCAACAAGACCTATTCGTTTTAAAAACAAATAAACAACAGCCATAACCAGTAAAATTGTCACAATAAAAGCTAGCTCCATATCAAAAAGAGCAGTTCTTATTTGCTCTGTTCTGTCAAAGACTGGTTGAAGTTGGATACCTTCTGGAAGTGTTTTTTGAATCTCCCCCATCAACGCTGTTGCTTGCTTTGCGATATCGATGGTATTGGCACCATCTTTTGGCGTAATCCCAAAAACAGCAGCAGGTTGTCCAAAAACAACAGAAGAGCTTTTGTCATTTACGAACGAATCTTGCACAACGGCTAGGTCTTTTAGATAAGTAATTTCGCCATTTTTAAGAGGAACAATCATAGTTCTTAGCTTTTCTAAGGTTGTATACTTAGGTTCTAGCTCTAAAGAAAAAGCTTGGTCTTTGGTTTGTATCGCCCCAAGAGCATACGGCGTTAAATTATTTGATAAGGTTTCGTATAATTCTAGGAAAGATAAATTGTGTTGATACAAAGCATCAGCATCAACTTGTACACGGTAAGCGTTATCTGCGAGTCCTAAAAATTTAACACCATTTACGCCTGGAATCATTGAAAATTGTGGCGCTATAACATTAATTGCAAGCCTTGTGACTTCTTGCCTTGGTTTTGTTAAAGACCTAACAGCAATAAAATAAATAGGAGCTTGAGTCGGATTACTTTTTGATACCACAGGAGGTGTGCTCAAGCTTTTGGGAAGTTTTCCTTCTTGGGCTTTTGTAATTAAAGCCGCCTCAAGATAGCTACTGTCAAGATTTGCATTTTCATCTAAATCTAATAATATTAGGGAATACCCCTTTGAGCTATAAGACCTAATGGTTTTTAGGTTTTGAAGTTTTATTAGTTCTTTTTCCAAAGGCTTTGTAACGGATAAGGCTACTTGAGAGCTGGATGCTCCAGAAATAGTTGTTTCCACAGAAAGGGTTTGAAAAGAAAACTTTGGAAGAGCAGACACCCCCATATGTCCAACAATTATGGAGCCATAGACTAAAATGCCTAAAGAAATTAAGAATACAAAAATGGGGCGCTTTAAAATAGTTTCCAAAATCATGAGGTTTTTTCCTCTTTAGGAGTAATTTTTTGTTGATCATGTAGGTCCAAAATGTGGTTCAAAACTATTTTTTCTCCCTCTTCTAGGCCCTGTGCGATCCAATAGTCATCCTCTTCATCTTGGAGGGCAATCTTTACTTTTCTTTTTTGTACGGTGTCTTTATCATCTACCACCCAAACAAAAGGATCATTAAATTCATAAAATAAACATTGAGGGGGGATTTTGAATGCCATGTCAAAGGATTTAAGCGTTAACGTAGCTCTCACATGCATGCCTTCTAACAGTGTTTGAGAAGAAGAACTGCAATCTGCTCTTAGGTAGATCATCCCATCACTTTGAGTTACTTTATTGTCAAACCCTTGAAATGTACAAGTTCCAGATAGTGGCTGCTCTTGTTTTTCATAAGCTATATCCAGTTTATCCAGGTTATTTTTTAAGACTTCATACCGGTAAGGATTTAAAGGAATATTTAGCCTAGAGTTAGATTTTATTGTAATGATTGTTGTTAAAACATCGATATTTGCTTGGATGAGCGCTCCAGCGCCTAAATCAACAATACCCAGCCTCCCCTCAAAGGGAGCTCTTATAAAGTGGTTATCTCTGGTGATTTCTAAACTTTGTAAGGTTTTTAAAATTTCATCTTTTTGAAAAGACAATTTATTTAAAACAACCTCATCATCTTCAAGAGCTTGGTTCGAAACGACACCTTTTTGGTTAAGGGCAACTGATCGTGCTTTCTTTTTTTCTTGGTGAGCTAGCTGAACATCAGTATTAGATAACACGATTTTGTTTTTTTGAATTTCTGTCTCAACTGTTTTGGTGTCAAGCGTGAAAAGAAGATCACCTTTTTTGACATCTTGTCCAGTTTTTACATGAATTTCTTTAATGTTTTGAGTCACTAAGGATTTAATAGGGACATCATTGATAGCTTGAGCAGTTGCTGGGACTATAAAAACTTTTGACCTCGCCTCTTTTTGAAGAGACTTTATTGAAACTTCTAGAAAAACTTCTTTTTTCTCTTTGGGCATGTTTTTTTTATAAATAAAAAGACCTAGAAAAACTACTCCTAAGGCTAGAAAAACCCTTTGTGCGTTTGATTTTTCTAGCTTTAAAATACTCAAAAAGGTACGTAAAATTTGATGCATTTTTTCAATAGACAACTTTGTAAAATTTCCACTTGACTCTATCGTTGATAGTATCTGGTAAGTATTTAACAAATGATTAAGGACTAAAAAATCTATCAAAATAATCTTTAAATTGGGTTATCTTAGAACATGGAATCTAAGCCAAGTGTTCCTGTTTACGAATTTTTAATAATTTTGCCTTAGAGTCTTAAGTTATAGGGCAATCATATAGTAAGAAACCTCATTTATGGAATCGAATCAAAAGGTGTACGTAGAATTTGAAGATAATAAGCTTCTTCAAGAGCTTGTCGGCTCCCAAGATGCAAACATCATTCGTTTAGAGCAGCGTTTAGGCGTGTCGATTGCTTTAAGGGGGAATCAAATTGTAATTGTAGGGCCCCAACCGGAGTCTGATTATGCTAAAAAAGCTATCAATTATTTATATGCTAAAATTGCAAAAGGGCAAGGAATCGATGCCAGTGATGTAGATACAGCCATCAGATTTTCCTCAACGTCTGTTGAGTTAGAGCAAAAAGGCGGGCCAGATGTCTCAATTAACACCAAACGGCGCATGATCTTTCCAAGATCTGAAAACCAAGCGCGCTATATCCAAGCGATGCAAGAAAATGATTTAATTTTTGGTCTAGGGGCTGCTGGTACTGGTAAAACTTATTTGGCTGTGGCTATTGGGGTGTCTTTGCTGATTACTGGTAAAGTTGAACGCATTATTTTAACACGCCCTGCTGTTGAAGCTGGTGAAAAACTTGGCTTTTTACCAGGTGATATGAAAGAAAAGGTCGACCCCTATTTAAGGCCGATTTATGATGCTTTGTACGATATGATTCCATCCGATCAAGTTCAAAAGCGCATGTTAAGCGGAGAAATTGAAATAGCGCCTCTTGCCTTTATGAGAGGAAGAACACTTTCAAATGCTTTTGTTATCCTAGATGAGGCGCAAAACACCACCTCTGTTCAGATGAAAATGTTTTTAACGCGCCTTGGCAATCATTCCAAAATGGTGATCACGGGCGATATGTCGCAAGTGGACCTTCCAAAAGGTATCACAAGCGGCTTAGAAGAGGCGGTTTCTATCCTAAAAGATGTTGGCGGGATATCAATGATTACCTTTGATGAAAAAGATGTGGTAAGACACCCCCTTGTATCTAAAATTGTAACAGCGTATGCTCGATCAAGTATTCATTCTTAAAATTCAGCCTGGAGCAAGTTTTTAAATATCATGGAAGACAGCAGTAGACAATCAAAGCTAAATCTATTGATTGAAGTAAAATGCC
>DATDSS010000154.1:0-2578 GCA_035291245.1 Alphaproteobacteria bacterium
AGTCTTAGAGCGCTATGGAACACTTTTGTTTGAAAAAGATGTGGGGCGTATTTTTGAGTTGGTTATAAGTGGCGTAAATTCAACTGGTTTATTTGTAAAAAACCCAAAAACAGGAGCAGAAGGCTTTATTCCAGTTCATAGCTTAGATGATGATTATTATGTTTATGACTCTTCAAAACACCGTTTTTTTGGTAGAAGAACAAAGAGATCCTTGCAAGTAGGCGATAACTTGATGGCAAAGCTCATAAAAGCAGATCCTATCTTGTGTAGTGTACAGTTTGAGGCGATTTTTAATTCTAAAAAACAAGACCAAAGAACAAAAGATAAAAAATCTGAAAAAAAGCCTGTACATAAAAAAGATGGCAGCCGGCAAAAGAACTTTAAAACACGTTCTTCTAAGAAAAAAAGTGGGTAGAGCTAAACCATTTTAGTTTGATTATAAAAAACAAGGAACAAACAATCGTGTCTACCTGTCTCAGGAAAGGCGATTTTGAGACTTATAGTCAAATTAAAAAGGGGAGGATAAAGACTTTAGATCTTTTTTGAAACAAATTTTTTTGATTTTTTGGCAAGGACAGGAAGTTTTTAAAAGACCGCAGTCATACACAGGAATCACAGGATGATTTTGAGAAATAACGCTGCCAAAAGGGTAACTGAGCAGCTAAAATCTTTAACATACTATAAAGATAAACTCCCCCTTAAACGGAGGAGTTAAAACTTTAATTTTGAGGCGCAATCCAGCCAACATTCCCGTCTTGTCTTCTATAGACTACGTTGAACACACCGCTGTTTGGATTTTTAAACATAACAACTGGAGAATCACTTAAATCAAGGTGCATAACAGCTTCGCTTACTGAAAAAGTTGGAATATTTTCCTTCATCTCGGCAACAACTGCAGGGGAATCGTGCCCTACATCCTCTTCATGACTGTTTACAATATAACGACTTGCTTGATAAACTTCGCTGTCTTTATGACGTTTTTTATCCCTTAATCGATTTTTATAACGCTTTAGGCGCGCTGCAATTTTTTCTAAGGTTACATCACAAGCTTTATAAGCATCTGAATCTTCACCGTGAGCTCTTATGATAAGATTATGAGCCAGTTGAACAGAAACGTTCATCTTAAAGCTATGATTAAATTTTTCAACAACAGCGCTTCCTTCAATGATTTCTAGCATATAATGAGCAGCCATATCATTGAGGTGGGTTGCTATATGGCTTTTAAGACTTTCACCCATTTCCATTTGTTTGCCTGAAATAACAATGCTCATGGTAGTTTCTCCTTTTTTGTTATTGGTTATCATAAATTATATCTTTAAAGCGCTTGCACTTTCCCTTTTACTCTATAGATATTTTTCCTTACTGAGGAGGGGGGAATTGCGAGCTTTTCGCGATATTTTGTCACAGTACGCCGTGCTAAAGAAAATCCTTCTTTTTTTAGAATATCAACTAAATCTTGATCGGAATAGGGGGAAGAGCTATCTTCTTTTTCAAGTAGGCCCTTAAGCTTACTAAGAATTGTGGTTGAGGACGAAATAAACCCATCAAGAGGGGTTTTGATGCTTCTACTTAAGAAGTATTTCATCTCAAAAATGCCTTGGGGAGTTTTAATGTATTTATAATGAAAACACCTGCTAACGGTGCTTTCATGGACTTCACAAAGAGTTGCTATGTCTTTTAATGTCATGGGGCTCAGATAATCAATACCTTTTTTAAAAAAATCCTGTTGCAGCGTTAAAAGAGCATTTGCAATTTTTAAAAGGTTTTTATAGCGCTGGTCAAGCGATCTTAACAACCATTCTCCCTCTTTGTAACACTTGTTTAAATACAAACGCTCTTCTTCTTTTAATAGTTTATTTTTTAAGCTTAAATAATAGCTACTATTTAAATAAATTTTAGGAAGTGTCTCCTCATTTATAAAAGCTTCAAAACTAGAGTCTTCTTTCTCCCTTATAATCAGATCAATAGTTTTAAGGGGATGAGGGAATTCTCCATAGCCTCTTAAGGGAAAGGGATCCAGTTTTTTAAGCTCTTTTAGGCAAAACTCAATAATTTTAGGAGAAAGAGGGATTTTTTTTACGTCTTTTAGCTGAGGATTTGTAATAAAGGAGTCTAAGAACACCTCAAACTCAGATGACCACAAGTCTTTTTCCTCTAATTGAATCTTAAAACATTCCGCCAGATTTCTGGCAAAAATCCCTGTTGGCTCTATGGTCTGGAGGCGATTTAGAACTTTTTCAATTCGGGAACTATCAAAAATTTTATTTAAGTTATAATCCTCAAACTCACACCGACCATCACTATTTAGATAGGACAAAAGCTCTAAAGCAATCTGATAGTCAGTTTCTTGCAAGTCTAATAATTTAATTTGAGATAAAACAAATTCTTCAAGTCCAATTGAGGCCACTTGTTTATAAAATGGATCCTTTATTGCATGACTACC
Organism: Alphaproteobacteria bacterium; assembly: GCA_035291245.1. Lineage (GTDB taxonomy): Bacteria > Pseudomonadota > Alphaproteobacteria > Paracaedibacterales > DATDSS01 > DATDSS01. The sequence goes on from DATDSS010000154.1 coordinate 2,444, forward strand.
AGACCTTAAGTAGGTCTCATAAGACTGGCAGTATTCGTCTTGATCTGAAGTCTTTTTTGAAGGTTTATTTTGATAAGATAGCCCCTCATCCCCGTCCATTTCCAAAAGGGGGTTATCTTGGATGTACTCTTGAAG
>DATDSS010000155.1:0-2866 GCA_035291245.1 Alphaproteobacteria bacterium
GAAAAGAGAGCCACAAACTGACTATGTAGCTTAGAACCGCTTTTTCCCTGACGTCTTTCCAGCCAAAGCGTTACAAAGCGCTTTGTAATAAAAACAGCCAAGATAAATAAAAGAGCTAAGTCGAAATATATCAAAAAAGTTACCCACGTGGATTCTTTATCTAAAGAGGGTTTTTCGCTTAAGGCAAAATAGGTAACAATTCCTGCTGTAATGAGAAGAGTTAGAAGCAAAACAAAAGATGTGCGCTTGCTTTCAAGCTTTTCATCAAGCCAATCAAAAAAGGTAAAAAGTCGCGATTTTTTAATCATTCTTCACTATCTATACTAAAGCCTAAGACTTTTTTTCTAAGGGTATTGCGATTAATGCCCAAAACCTCAGCTGCTTTTTTTTGATTGTTTTTAGTCGCTTTTAAGGTCTCTTTCAAAAGTGTCTTTTCAACTTCATCCACTATTAATTCATGAAGATTTGATATATCTGAAAGATTGGTGTGGGCTGCAAAAAAGTTTTGAAGCTTTTTTTCTAAGTAGGGAATGAAACCTTGAAAAGATTGACTCTGTTGGTTAGGCATAAAACAACGTTCCCCTGTAAAATTATTTTTATAAATAGCGCGTTTTGTTTGTTGTAACAAATAAAGATTCTAAGTTCACTAACTATTTTTAATTTTGATGCCTTAGATCACGACTCCTCACCAAAACGAGCACTTTCATAGCCTTTGATAGATTTTAAAACGGCATTGAAGAAATCTTATGGTCATTACAAAATGCACGGACTTTCAAAAGATCTTTCCAGCTTTGTGCCTTTTGACCAGGCGACCTTAGCAAATAAGCAGGATGAAAAAGCGCAAAAGCTTGAATACCTTCGTAATGCAGTTGTTGGGTCCTTAGCTTTAAGATGCCCTCTTGCGTATCAAGCATGGTTTTAGCGCTAACCCCACCTACAAATAATAAAAGTTTAGGCTTAATAAGTTCTATATGTTTTAAGACAAATGGCCTAAAAAGGGCAATTTCTTGTGCAGTTGGCGTTCTATTTGCAGGGGGCCTCCATGGTATAATATTGGTAATATACAAATGATCTCTTGTAAGCCCAATAGATTTAAACATACGGTCCAGAAGCTGACCGCTTGCACCGACAAAAGGTTTTCCTTGAAGGTCTTCATCGGCTCCTGGCGCTTCTCCAATAACCATAATAGAAGACTTCGGGCTTCCATCGCTAAAAACCAAATTAGTTGCGGTTTTTTTAAGGTCGCATAAATCGAATTCAAGCATTGCTTTTTTAAGGTCTTCTAAGGACGTGCAACTTTGTGCTGGATGCATTAGGTTGGTAAATGTTTTTGGCGTACTGTGTGGCTTACTGTTTTCCCTGCTATAGGGTGCATAACTTAGCCCCTTATTCTGCCCGGCAAAAGAATTGCCATCCGCTATCCTAACTTCTTGCAAATACTTTAGAATTTCAAGTGGATCTACTAAAGGGCTGTCACTCACTTCATACTCAATACCGCTTGCAAGTGCAAATTCTATGATAGAGCGTTCTTGTTGCGTTAATTTACGTTTTTTTGCCATCGTTTTTTAGAATTAGGAAGCTTCAAAGCTAAAAGTTATAACTGTTTTTAAACAGTATACAAAGCATCAACACTTTTCCACAAAATCTTATATAAAGCTTACCATTCCCCCCTCCAGCTCTTAAAATCAAAGCGTCTTTTCAAAACTGAAGTGCAACAACCGTAATTTTTGCGAGCTCAAGGATCTAGCGCAACATACTGCATAAATTTACCCAAAAAGACCTCAAAAGGTGATCTAAACCAGAGGCATTTTCTAGAATTTTAGCTTTTTTTCTTTCATCTTATCTAATAATACTTGTGCAGCAAGCACTTCTGCTTGACGTTTTGTAGAAGAAACACTAAAAGCCTCTCCTATGCCTTCTACAGTTACGCGAACATGAAATTCTGGAAGGTGAGCTAGCCCCGTTACTTCAATTAAGGTATAAACGGGCATAATTTTTCCAGCAGTCTTTTTTTGGATATATTCTTGCAAAGCACTTTTGGGGTCTTGGACAAGATTAGAGCTTTCAGCTATATATGTTTTCCAATGTTTTAAAATAACTTTTTGAGCCTCGTCAAAACAACTGTCTAAAAAAATTGCCCCTAAAACACCTTCAACGGCGTCGCTTAAAACACTTGATTGAGGTGTTAGATCCTTTTCTTTTACGCTTAAGTACTTTTTTAAGCCCAAAGAGTCACTAACCTTAAAAAGCGTGTCTTTACAAACTAAAAAAGCAAGTTTTTTGGCAAGCTCCCCTTCTTTTTCTTTTGGAAACTTTTTATAAAGTTCCATTGCAATTACAAGCCCCAAGACGCGATCGCCTAAAAACTCAAGCCTTTCAAACGCGTTTATAGAGCCTTTTTTTAACGTGCTTGCATGAGTAAGAGCTTGTCCTAAAAGGCTGGGATCTTTAAAAACATATCCAAGTTTTTTTTCCAAAGAATCATTCATCTTTATTTTTTAAACACTCAAGATTTATTTTGTTGAAGGTTATTTACTAAAAATTGTGTTCATCCGATTTTATAAGACGCAAAATATTTTCCCGATGAGTCCAAAAAATAAAGGGACATAATACAATCGTAAAAGTAAAACACGGTAAGCTACTTAAAAAATAGGCTGTAAGAGGAGCTGAGGCAAAAGCAGTCAAGGCTCCAAGGGCAGATATTTTTGTAACCTTTACAGCGAGTAACCAAATAACTAGAGAAATAAGAGCAAGCATTGGATCAAGGGCCATTATAGCGCCTAAAGCTATTGCAACGCCTTTTCCACCTTTGAACTTTAGCCAAACAGGAAACACATGGCCCATTAAACAAAAGCTTGCAAAAATA
>DATDSS010000156.1:0-4220 GCA_035291245.1 Alphaproteobacteria bacterium
AGTAGCAACTGCCCCTGCTGCCACAGCTCCTGCTGTTCAAGCCCCAGCAGCCCCTGTTAAGCAACCGGAACCCACTTTTGTTGTTGCTGAATTTAGTGGCGTAAAAATCACTTTTGCAGAAGTTCAATCCTTCTTATCCACTCTTCCAGAAGAGCTCAAAGCCGTTCCATTGGATAGAATTTACGAAGCAGTTGTTCGTCGTATTGTGGATGCTAAAATTTTAACTAAAGCTGCAACCGATGCTGGTCTTGCTCAAGACCCAGAAGTTAAAAAGCAACAAGAACTTGCAACAGAGGCAGTTTTACAAAAGTCATTCCTTGACCGCGAAAATGCAAAAAGAATTACAGACCCAGTTTTAAAAGCAAAATATGATGAAATTTTAGCCACTCTTCCAAAAGGCGACAAAGCTCCTAAAGAAGTACGCCTTCGTAGAATTGTTACTCAAGATGCGGCTGCAGCTCAAAAAATGCTAGACACTTTGAAAAAAGCAGGTGCTGATTTTGCAACAACAGCTCAAGCTGGTTCTATTGATGCGCAAACAAAAGACCAAGGCGGAGATATGGGTTATTTCCCTGTGTCTGAGCTTCCAGAAGAAATTGCAAAAGAAGTTAAAACTGCAAAAGCTGCAACTTTGGTATCAAAAGTTATTACCATTGCTAATGGAAATGCTCTTTTCCCAAAGGGAAGCTATGTGTTAAAAGTTGAAGATCAGCGCGCAATGGAACCACCTGCTTTTGATGCTGTAAAAGGTGAATTAAAGCAAGCGTTGGCTCCTGAATATGCTGGAAAAGTTATTGAAGAACTTCGCCAAAAGTCAAGTGTTAAGGTGTTTGGTATGGATGGGCAAGAAATTGTAAAAGCTCCAGCAGCAGCTACACCAGAAGCAGCTACACCAGCAGCAAACTAAAGAAGCAGCAAACTAAAGAAGCAATTCTTTTTGATCAAAAAAACGGCCCTAAAGGCTGTTTTTTTATGCTATTTTGTTTAATACTTTATCCCCCCCACATAAATTACTACCACCCCCGTAAAAACTGCCCGTACCCCTCCAAGTATGCCCCCAAGAAATCCCTCCTATTAAAGCTAAATATTCTGCATCAGCAAAATTATGTGTGGTGGTAAGTTTTAATATTTTAATATTTGATTTTTTTTATTTAATAATATCAAAATAACTTTTTTAACAAATTAAAAAATATGAACAAAGAATTTTTAAAGTATACTTTTACCTGTTTGTCTTTTTTGACATCAAGTATCTATGCCCAACAAGAAGATTTCAACATTAAACCCACGGCTAATTTTAATTCTACGCAAGAAGAGAACTTAAAAAACAAAGGGTTTTTTCGGATAAGTATTGGGATCTTTTTTTTATTAAAGGCAGCCCAAAACAGATTATTGACTTTTCAAAATTATTAGAAGAGCAGATTTTTAACTCTTCTTTTTCAGAATTTTCAGTGAAAAATGATTCAGAAAAAAGACGTTATGACTTAATTAAAAATACAGCCCTTGCTTTTTCCTATTACGAATGGGGGGCAGATTTTATAGATAAAGGTAATAGAGACCAACAAATCTTTGATGTTTTAGTAGGTAAAGTTGATACCTATTCGAATGCTATTTTAAATATATTAAAAAATGTTTTAAATAGCTGTATTGTGACGCTGGGAGCGATGACTCCATTTGATTCTTTATACCTTAACTGTGCAAAGGATTTTATTAGTAAAAATCCCAATGAACAAAATACGACAAGGATGTGCTAAACATCGTAAAAGGTATTGAAACGAGGATTTTGCATGATCTTAAAATATCAGAAAAAGAGCAAAACGACGACTCTTCAAACACGTTACAAAAGAAGAAAAGTAAAAAAGAAAAAATGACAAAGGCGGACTATGTTTCTGTTTATTCTGATAAAGCATTTCTCTCCGATATGCCAATTGGTTCTTTTATACACGCCCTTAGCATCATTTCAAGTCTTGTAAGTGAGAAACAGCTTATGATTAGAATTGAAGCATTAGAAGAAATCTTTAATCCAAAAACCAACCCCAAAAATCAGCAGGCGTTTTCCCAGATTGGTAATTTAAAAAAGGCCCTTGCGTCTTCAAATTGTCTCTTGCTTGAAGAAGAGCCCAAAATTTTGCCTGTGAAAAAATCAACACAAAAGAAAAAATAAATAAATCAGCTTTCTTTCCTCTCAACAAGGGGAGAGAAAGTTTCAAGTTTTAAGCATGCTCCTCCTACCAAAAGACCTCTAACACACGTAAGCTTTAAGATCTCAGAGGCATTAGACGGTGTGACAGATCCTCCATAAAACACATTTGAAAGACCAGTCATGTCTTGTATAAAACTGCACATTTCTTCTATATCAAAAAGGCTTGCACTACGTCCGGTTCCAATGGCCCATATGGGCTCATACGCTATGTAATAGTCACCTTTTAAAATTTTTAAGGCGCTTATAACCTGTTCTTTTATGATATCTTTATGGGTAAAATTTTCTCTGTGATCTAGGGCTTCTCCTACGCATACAATAGGGGTTAAGCAAGCGTCTTGGGCACATTTTATTTTTTCGTTAATTTCTTCCAAGGATTCTTGAAAATAGCCCCTTCTTTCGCTATGCCCAATAAGGCAAAATGTTGCGCCACACTCTTTTAACGTATAGGCAGCAATGCATCCTGTAAAGGCTCCCATTTCCTTTGTATGGCAATCTTGCCCTGCTATGTGAATCCATGAAGGCAATGTATCTTTACATGATTTTAAGTAGGGGGATTGTGGGCAAATTACTATTTCATGGGCTAAAGAAGATGGGGCAAGTTTTACAAAATAATTATTAAGTGTTTGAATATAATCGAGGCTCCCATTCATTTTCCAGTTGCAAACTATAAATTTTTTCATAAATTTTTAAACCTTGCTTAAGAGCGTTATATCTAAAGTTATCTCTATTGTTTAACACGTTTTACCAAAAATCACTAAAAATTGCGAAGAAGCATAAAATTTTATTAGGTTCTTGAAGACGTTCTCTTAAAAGATGAATAGGTGCTTTGTATTTCAACCAGAATTATAAGGGAAAATTGGATAGTATTTACCATATTTTTAATTCCAACAATTTTAACGAAAGAAGCATAAAATTGGCTAAATACCTTGTGTCACTCTTATTTATCCTGGCGACCTATTGTTTTTCCAATAGATATTTACTTATTGTCTGTAGTGAAAGCGACGAGGTTTGTTTTTTAAATTTAGACGATCCAAAAACTGATATGGAAAAAATAAAAGTTGGTACAAGACCTCGTAACATTGTCGTAAACCACAATGAAGGACTTGCTTTTGTAAGCAATAGTTATGATGGGACCGTTGGTGTCCTTGACTTGAAAGAAAAAAAAGTAAAAGAAACCATTACTGTGGGCTCTTTTCCTTGGGGGATAAAGCAAAGCCCGGATGGAAAAAAACTTTTTGTATGTAATCTTGGTGATAATACCTTAAGTGTTATTGATACAGGGACCTTAAAGGTCATCGCGACAGTTTCAGTAGGTAGCATGCCTTGGTCAGTTAAAATTTCTCCTTGTCAACAAGAAGCACTGGTTACATGCTTTAAAGACAGCACAGTTCACGTTTTAAATATTGAATCTGGTCGCGTAACGCAAGTTGTAAAGGTTGGAAAAAGCCCAAGGTCCATTAAGCTAGATCCAACTGGAAAAAAAGCCTATGTTCTTAACTTTAATAGCCACGACATGTCTGTGTTAACCTTAGATCCAGATTTAAAATGGAAATGTCATGAAAAATCACTTCTTCTAGGTAGACACCCTATGGGGATGATGATTACCCAAGATGGCAAAACAGCTTATGTAACCCACAGAGGCCCAGATGGTGTTTGGGCGATTGATCTTGAATCTATGGAAGTTATTAAGAAAAAAATCTTCCACGATGACCATTTTTCTGGGATTGCCTATGATGGGACTGAAAAACTTTTGTACTTAAGTCGAATGAGCGAGAACTCTATTACGATGATTGATACGAAAACTATGGAAATAATAGGGCGACTAGATATAGAATATGGTCCAAAGGGACTTGCCTATTATGACGAAAATCAGCTTGCACAGCAAAAGTCCTCTTTAACAGTAACACAAGCGCTGCGATCTTTAAGAGCGCAATAAATATTGAAAGAATTATAGATGAGGCTTTTATTTTTAGGGGATGTGGTTGGTCGAAGTGGGCGAGAGGTTATTTTAAACTCCCTT
>DATDSS010000157.1:0-7604 GCA_035291245.1 Alphaproteobacteria bacterium
GCGCCCACCCTTGCCTATCACGCACACAACTTATAGTTCTTGGGTAACCTGCTTCAAAATCTCACCTTTAAGAGTTGCTCTTTCGTTATTTATTATTGAGCCTCTTCAAAAGTTGGCAGGGGAGTCTGTGAAATTGTATTAAAAACGAGGCTTGAATACCGGTAGGCGTGCTACATGAGAAACGAGAGTTGCGTATAGTCAATCTCTTTCAATCTCATTTAAGCAAATATCTAACATTTCTTGGATGTGGGGATTTAGGAAAAACTTCCAAGCCTCAGCTTTTCCAAGCTCTTTTTGGTCAAGATCATAAAAAGGTGTTACAATTGTTTGGTATCTTCCATATATTTCCCGCCTAGGCTTTTGAAGCAGCAAAGCGGCCTCTGATGTTCCTGTTGGATCATAAAACCGATCATTAGCAAGGGCTGCAAAACTGGTAACAAGTCCAAAAATGAGTGGCTCTTGGTTTTGTGAGATAAAAACAGGTGATCCACTTGTGCCAGGTAGCGCTAAACCATAGGGGGGATTTTTGTGCTGCCTCCAATTATTAAGAGCCTCTGATGTTCGTTCCTTCTTTTCTAAATTTCCATTATTATCCGTATCTCCTGGCGAAAAAAATACAGAAGACAACGGGATAAGCCGCCTGTTTTGAAAAAAAGCACCTTCACTTTGTACAGCAAATGCAAAGGCCAAATCCCATTCAAGCAAGCAAAAAGCTCTCTTGGGAGCAAGATCAGTAAAATGAAGGTCTGCTGAGCCAAAAGTTCCAACCCATCCAGGTGTTTTGGACGTCATGGTCAAGGAGGGGGGAAGCTTTAAGTACGCAATGTCTTTTAGGGGTTCTTTTAAGATTAAAAAAGCCACATCATAGGAAGGCTGTCCTTTTTTTAAGGAATATAAGGGGTGGATTAAAACCTTAGCAATACTGTGATGAGCCCAAAATTTCCAAGAAGCACTCATAGGATTTGCAAATCCAACCTCAAGATTATTAACCTCTTGGGGGATTTTTGATTTCTTTTTGGTTGTTAAAGCGTGAACCACGCCATGGGCTGCTGTTATGATAAGCCTTGGGTGGATCATGACGCCTGTTAAAGAACCAGTTTTATGGCGTATATAACAGACTCTTTCAAAGATTTTTTGAGACTCAGCAGCCTCTTGGTAGTCTTTGTTTGAGTAGCCAAGGGGTGCTAAAATACAAAAACATTTTGTAAGAAAAAAAACGCTTAAAATTATAAATTTAAGAACAAACATCATTTTTTATAACTTTTTATAACTTTTTAAAAATTTTTAAGGTCAAGTTAAATATTGACAATAAAGTATCAAGAACTTAAAACATAGATGGAAGATAAAAATTCTAGCTTGATTTAAGTTGCACTGTCTAGGTTAATTATTTCTTTAAAAAAAGTAATAGTGGCAGTCTGTCAAGAAAGTATCCACTTAAGTTTAAGTTCATCTATCACTAGAAAGATTTAATAGTTATGTTTTTAAAGGCTATGTTAATTGCAGGTTTTGCAATGTTTGCCATGTTTTTTGGTTCAGGAAACTTGGTATTTCCACTTTTATTAGGCTCCCATACCTTAAGCACCATGAATCAAGCTTTTTTGGGTTTTGTCTCAACAGCTGTCATGATGCCTGTCCTTGGGCTTATGGCGCTTATCCTTTTTAACGGAAGCAGAAGAGAATTTTTTGCGCCTCTCGGTTCAAAAGTAGCTTTTGTCTTAACTCTTTTTATTCTTTGTCTTGTAGGGCCAATTGGAGTTATCCCAAGATGTTTTACAGTAGCTTTTGGCGGCTTAAGCTTAGTTTTACCTAGTTTAAACTTTGCAGTATTTGCCTTTTTGATCTCTGTTCTTGTAGGGGCATTAGTTTGGGAAGAAAATAAAGTTATTGATATTATTGGCCTTGTTTTAAGTCCTATTAAGTTTGGTTTTATTGCCCTTATTTTGGTGGTTGGGTTGTTTTTTGCTCCAACTGTTTCTCAAAGCGCTGTTGAGGCTAAGCAAGCCCTTGTCTTAGGTGCTAAAATGGGATACCAGACTATGGATTTGGTTGGGGCAATCTTTTTTTCTGCTGCAACTACTACGTATCTTAAGTCTAAATTACCCGAAAAATCTTTGATTAAAGCAAGTGTTGGGGCGTCTTTATTAGCTAGTGGACTTTTGCTTGCTGCGTATTATGGGTTTATAACACTTGGAGCAAGTTATGCGCCTGAGCTTTCAAATGTTAAGCCAGAACAAATGTTGGTGGCTGTGTCTCAAGAAGCGCTGGGGAGCTTTACAGGACCTTTGGTGGCTGTAACAATTGCTGTTGCGTGCCTTGCAACGGCTGTGGTTCTTGTAAACTTGTTTGTGGACTTTTTGCAAAACGATATTTTTAAGGGGAAACTTCAAAGACGTTACGCGATTGCTATAACTTGTTCTTTAAGTTTCGTAATGTCTTTGGTTGGGTTTGCAACAATTTGTTCAATTCTTGGTATGGCCTTAGAAGTTATTTATCCAGCCTTGATCGTGTTTTCAATTCTTTCAATTGTTTCGAAACTATCACGCTTTCATTACGCGCCACATGGTTTTTGGGTAACGCTATTTCTAACACTTATTATGACTTATATGCTTTAAGCCTTTAAGAAAAAGCCCTAAATTTTAGGGCTTTTTAAAATCAGTGATTAGAGAGCTTCTAACTCATCGATAAAAGATTCGATTAATGACAAACCGTTTTGCCAAAAATCCTCTTTTGTTGGGTCCAGATTAAACATAGCCAAGAGCTCTTTATAATTTTTAGAGCCGCCTGCTTTTAAAAAGGTCAGGTAAGTCTCTTGAAAATCATCAAAGCCCTTTTCGTAAACCGCATACAGGGAGTTTACCAAACAATCTCCAAAAGCGTAGGCATACACATAAAATGGGGAACGTATGAAATGAGAGATATAGCTCCAATAGTTTGAAACAAGGGGATCTAGGTTTACAGCTTCTCCTAAGGCTTCTTTTTGAGTGCTTAGCCAAATCTCGTTTAACTCTTTAGAGCTGAGCTCCCCTTCTTTTCGCTTCAAGTGGACCTGTTTTTCAAACTCGTAAAAGGCTACTTGTCTTACAACGGTGTTTAGCATGTCTTCCACTTTGGCAGCGATAAGGGCTTTTTTCTCTTGAGTAGAGGTTGTTTTTTTAAGAAGAGATTTGAATGTCAGCATCTCTCCAAAAACAGAAGCCGTTTCAGCTAAAGTTAAAGGGGTGTCAGACAATAGTGGCCCTTGAGGGGCACTTAAGACTTGATGAATGCCATGCCCCAATTCATGAGCAAGCGTCATAACATCTCTTAATTTGCCATGAAAGTTCATCAAGATATAAGGGTGAACACTTGGAACTGTTGGGTGAGAGTACGCTCCTGAATCTTTTCCTAAAGAAGGATTTGCATCGATCCAGTTATGATCAAAAAAGCGCGCTGCAATTTCTTTTGTGGTTGCTGAAAAAGCGCCATAGGCACTTAAAACTGTTTCTTTAGCCTCGTCCCAAGACATTAACGTTGCGCTAGAGTCCTCAAGAGGTGCATTTCTGTCCCAATATTCAAGTTTTTCTTTTTTCATCCACTTGGCTTTTAAAGCGTAATAACGATGGGACAGCTTAGGGTAATTCTTTTTAACGGTTTTTATCAACGCTTCAACTACGTCTTCTTCCACTTGATTGGAAAGATGTCTCGAGCTCATAGGCGTTTTATAGCCCCGCCACCTGTCTTCAATTTCTTTGTCTTTTGCCAACGTATTGGTAATAAGTGTTAAAAGAGAGCTGTTTTTTTCTAAAGCTTTATTTAAAAGAGTTGCCCCTAAGTAACGCTTGCTTTCATCTTTTTCAGCAAACAAATTTAAAATGTCTGAAAAAGAGTAAGGCTTTCCTTCGTGATCTTCACTAATAGAGGTGAGCGTTTCTTCATAAAGTCTTTCAAACGCTTGACGTCCAGCTACAGATTTTTCAAATAAGATTTGCTCTATCTCATCGCTTAATTGGTGATCTTTGTAAAGCCTGACACTGTCTATCCAAGGTTTATAAAATTTAAGCTCCTTAGAATTTTCGTAAAAAGCGTTTAAATCTGATTCCTTGGTTTTTGTAAGGTGAAGTGTGAAAAATAAAACTTTTGAATAACTTTGGGTGACTTGATCTTGAGTATTTTGAAAAAAGATTTTTACCTCATCTTGTGTAGACTTTGTGGAAAACAACAGATAAGCAAAGCTCATAAGGCGTCCTGAAAGCTCTTGAATTTCTTCATACTGTTTCAAGGCTTTTAAAAGGGTGTGACTATCATAGCCCCCCTTTGAAGGCTCAAACGTCTTTTGAAAATCAGTACATTTTAAGTCTAAGTCATTTAAGTCTTTTTTTACCAAAGGATCATTAAAGCTTGTGTATAAATCATTTAAATTCCAAGAGATAAGAGTTTGTGTGGTCATAAATTTAGTCAACCTCAATAACGTGTAGAAGATTAGTAGTTCCAGAGGTTCCAAAAGGAACACCCCCCGTTAACATAATGCGATCGCAAGAAAGGCAAAACGTATTTTTTTCAGCAATTTCCTTACAAACTATAGTTGCTTCTTCTAATGTTTGAACTACGGGGCAAAGACGCGCTTGAACCCCCCAATAAAGCCCAAGTTGACGGACGGTCTCAATTTTAGAAGACAATGCTAAAATTGGAGACATCGGTCTTTCATGGGATATAAAAGTTGCCGTGGAACCGCTGGCTGTAAAAGCTGCGATTACTTTAATAGAAATAGCGTTGGCTACTTCTTTAGCAGCTTTTGAAATTGCACTTGTAATAGTTTGAGATGTTTGAGGGAGCGGATCTATATAAGCAATTTTTGGCATCATTGTTTGTGTTTCTGAAGTTTGAACTATTCGTGCCATCATGCTAACAGATTCTATTGGATAGTTACCAAACGCAGATTCAGCAGATAACATGACGCCATCTGCTCCATCATAAACAGCGGTTGCCACGTCGTTTACTTCTGCGCGAGTAGGGGTTGAAGAGTGAATCATAGATTCCAACATCTGCGTTGCAATGACAACTGGCTTTGCATAGGTTTTACAAACAGACATAATTTGTTTTTGCTTAGCTGGAACGAGCTCAAGAGGAAGTTCCACACCTAAGTCGCCTCTGGCTACCATAATGGCATCACTTTCTTTTACAATGGCTTCTAGGTGCTCAATAGCAAGCGGTTTTTCTATTTTTGAAATAATTCTAGCTCGACTTTGACATAAAGCCCTTAATTCCTTAACGTCATCTTCTGTTTGCACAAACGATAACCCTATCCAATCAACCCCTAAAGAAAGGGCAAAAGCAAGGTCTTCTTTATCTTTAGCGGTAAGCGCTTGAACGGGAAGGAGCGTACCTGGAATGTTAACCCCTTTTTTAGAGCTAATTTCACCTCCAGTTTCAACTACTGTGTTTAAAGCCTTCTCTTCCTTGGACGTAATTTTTAAAACAATTTTTCCGTCATTTATAAGCAGTTTATCCTCTGGTTTTAAAACATCAAAAATCTCAGGGTGGGGCAGGCTCACGCGTTTATTATTTCCAGGTGTTGGGTCTTGATCAAGGACGTACACTTGGTCTTTTTCAAGATTATGAATCCCATCAATTAGACCAATTCTGATTTTTGGACCTTGAAGGTCGGCTAAAATGCACGGGTAGGTTTGATATTTTTCTTCTAAGGCTCTTATGTGTTCAACACGATTTTTATGCTCTTCATGTGTACCATGAGAGAAATTTAATCTAAAAACATCCACACCTTTTATAAAGAGTTCTTCAATGACCTCACTTGTTGAGCTTGCTGGACCTAAGGTTGCAATGATTTTTGCTTGACGATTTCTGCGCATAAAATTTTATTAAAAAAGTAGGGTTAGGTTTAGAATCGAAGTCTTAAGAGCCCCTGTCAACTCAAATTTAAGGCGTTATCAGAGCTGCCCCTTTTAAATACTCCCTCCCGTTGTTTTCTTAAGAGGATCTCGTAAAAGCGGCAACTGGAATGCTAAAAAAAGGGCAGCTTATCTTAGTACGGGAAGTATAGCAGAATTTATTGTTTTATTGTTTGATTTTTAGTAACAAAAGGTGTAATCTGTCTCTAACGTCCCCTTCGTCTAGGGGCCTAGGACACCGCCCTCTCATGGCGGTAACAGGGGTTCAAATCCCCTAGGGGACGCCAAAAGTTTAGTTCATGTTACTGAGTTGGGATTTATTGTATGTGTAAAGCCTTCAGGAACATTTTTTAGGAGTGCATACATGCAAAACAAGTTATACGTTGGAAATATCCCATACAATTTAAGGTCAGAAGATCTACAACAAATCTGCTCCGAAGTCGCAGCAGTCGTAGAGGCGAAAGTTATTCTTGAAAAAGATACAGGACGCAGCAAAGGTTTTGCCTTTGTGGAAATGGAAACAGAAGAAGGCGCTCAAAAAGTTATTGAAAAACTCAATGGCGGCGAACTCATGGGAAGAACACTATTTATCTCTCTTGCAAAACCAGTTGGTACAAGAGAATCTAGTGCCCCAAGAAGGCCATTTCGTAAGTAATAACTGACTTACTTAGAAATTATAAAAAAGCCCCCAATTTTGGGGGTTTTTTTGTTTAAAATCTTTAATCAGTCTTTTTTGTCATCCCTATTTAGCGGTTGGATGTAAGGGTTACCTTTGGGGTAGTCATACGCTAGTCATAGCCTCCTAGCTTACAGCAAGGAGTGACAGGTTTTAGAAAACTTAGAAAAAAACTCAATTAAGAGCAGTAATTCCCGTTTGAACATTCTTGAAACCCTTGGAAAATAAGGAAAATAAGGATTTAAAGTTTACGAATTATTGTTTCTACACATGACTCTATGGCTTTGGTACAAGGCACAGAGGGAATTGTTAATCTCAAAAGATCACCCCCCTGCAACAAATTCCTCCAGAAAATCCCTCCAGCCAATTCCTCCATCAAAGGAGCATCTTCAAAAGTTAGGAGGGGAGTCTGTGAAATTGTATTAAAAAGCCTTATTTGACAAGCACCATAAATTAAGCCACCTTAGACCCATAGTAGGTCTTTAAGTGAGACAAAAAATCATGAGTTCTTTTCCTTTTTCAATACGTTTTTCAGGCATCTTGTTTAACTTAGGTTTAGGGGTAACTCTTGCTGGTGGCGTTATCTATACCAGTCACCTAGTTACAAAATCTTGGGAAAAAATGCACAGTACCATTGATGTCAAGGGATACGCAGAAAGTACAGTAAGCTCAGATTATGCAAATTGGTCTGTTCGCGTGACTGTCAGAGAACAAGATCTCTCAAAAGCTTATTTAAAGCTTGAGCAAGAAACAAAAATAGTTGAAGAGTTTTTGAAAAAATCCAATATTTCAGATTTAAAAGTCGAAAAAGAGCCCGTTCTTAAAAATTTGTTGTATGATCGCGATGATAAAGGGCATCAGCTTTCCACTATAGCACGCTATGAGCTTGATCAAACACTTTCGTTTACCTCCACAAACCTAGAAGGGGTAAAAGATCTTTCAATGTCTATTGATACACTAGGTAAACAAGGGCTAGAAATCAGCGCCTCCTCCCCCATATACTTAGTAGAACGAGAAAAGCTAGAATCTCTTAAAAAAGATCT
>DATDSS010000158.1:0-3452 GCA_035291245.1 Alphaproteobacteria bacterium
GTGAAGATCGTGGATCTTCAAGGCTTGCAAAGTAGGTGCCCAGAGTTTCTTTCATTATTCACAATGATTTAATAAGTTTTATCAAAATTTATCTGAAATCTTTGCTTATGTCCCTTATTTTATTTTCGTGCGTAGGCCCTGCTTTTTAAGGCACTTTTTAAATAAGGAGCCCACCTCACTTAAAAGAGGAGGAGAGGAGGATAAAAAAGCCTCCCGTTCTTCTTTTGTTACATTTTTCATTTTATAAATAAACCCGTGCTCTTGAAATTCCTTGTAATGTTGAATTTTTTCACGCACATCTAGGTACATAGGCGCACAAGGCAAATCAAATTCCTTATCCATGAAGGTTGCCCCGTCACAAAAAGGAACAAATCCCAATTTTTCGTACATTTCAGAGCGCTCCAAAAGAGTTTGACAGACAATAAAATCACAAGCATTTTTAACGCAATACTCATAAACAAAAGTAATAAAACGAAACGACAATAATACCTTGCTGGGGTAAGAGGAGCCAATGATATAGCGCCCAAGTTCCACGAGTTTAAAGTTTTTTTGACGAAGAGCTGCCAAATCTACAGGGAGCTCTTTTTCCATAGGAAGCTGATGGCGCGATTGGTGCCTAAACTAACGGTCCCTACTATCTTTTGATCTTTGAGAGAAAGAAGATGATAATTATTTTGTAAATCAAAGGGAAAATGCACAACTTGTTTATTCTTTTTTGAAGTAATACCAGCCAGAAAATAATTATCCTCTAAAAAATATTTAGTTTATCTAATTGCTCGGGTGTTGAGATCTATTCAAATAGTAAAGTCATTTGGAAAAGTTGCAAAAAATGAAATAGTCTTTAGAGTTTAACATCTCGATATTAAAAAAAAGTTAAAAACGAAGCATAAAAGAGCGGCGCTTTTAGGGCCACTTTTTTTATTCTGGAGGGTTTTTTTTCAAAACTGAACCTTCCAGCGCCTTTTTAAAAGCTTGAGTCGTCCGTCTTTGCGCAAAGCCCAAACTTTCTTGGTTAAGATCTTTTCGTAGAGTTGAAAGCTCTTGAGTTTTAGAGACGTCCTCTTTTTTTAAAAGGACTTTGATAGCCATGATTTTTTCAAAAAGAACTGCTTTTTCTTCTTCGTTTAACAGATCGCTGTCTTCTTCTAAGGCTTTACTTAACGCGTTTACTAAATGGGAGGATTTCACAGTTTCATTTATCCAAAAGCGCTTTAACAGGTCATCTTTAGAATTTAAAATGCTTTCTTGCAAAAGTTGTTGAAAATCTTCCAAGGACAAGCCATAGGAAGGCTTTAGTTCGATAGATTGCTTATGGTTTGTTGATTTTTCCACAGCATGGACTGTTAAGAGGCCATCTGCATCTAGTTGAAAGGTCACTTGGATCCGAGCTCCCCCTGCAGGAAGAGCGGGGATATTGGATAAAATGAATCGACCCAAAGACAGACAATTTTCAGCAAGCTCCCTTTCTCCTTGAACCACATGGATAACCATGCTGATTTGTCCATCTTCATAGGTTGTAAATTCCTGGGCAACTGAACAAGGGATACTTGTGTTTTTGGGGATGATTTTTTCAACAACGCCTCCCATCGTTTCTAACCCTAAAGACAAAGGGGTTACATCTAAAAGTAAGTGAGATCCAGCCCCCCCTGCTAGCATATGAGCTTGGGTTGCAGCTCCAAGAGCTACTACTTGTTCTGGGTCTATATCTAGATATGGTTCTTTTTTAAAAAAATGTGCAACCATGCGTCTTACAACTTTAAGGCGCGTGGATCCGCCTACTAAGACAACACCCTTTATGTCTTCAACGCTAACATTGGCATCTAGTAAAAGACTGCGGCATAGCTCAATGGTTTTTTCAATCAAAGATCCTGCAACATCTTCAAGGAGTGTTTCTTCTAAGGCGAATTCTTCATTTAATAAATCAAAAACCCCCACATGGTGGTTAGTTAGATATTCTTTGATTTGCCTTGCGTCAAGAATCAGATCGTCTGGCTCTATGGCTGTATCTTTAAAAAGAGTTGTTAAATACCGCGCCAAAGCAAGATCAACATCATCTCCTCCTAAGTGACGGTTTCCTGTGGTGGCAATTACTTGAAAAACACCCTTGCTAAGCCTTAACAAAGAAGCATCAAAGGTACCACCCCCAAGGTCGTAAATTAAGTATAACCCCTCTAGTGCTCTTTCCAAACCATAGGCAAGAGCTGCAGCTGTTGGTTCGTTAATTAGCCTCATCACCTCAAGACCAGCTAAGGAGGCTGCTTGGATCGTTGCAAGGCGAGCTGCTTCATCAAAATAAGCGGGAACTGTAACAACCGCTTTGGTAACAGGAGCTTCAAAAAAAACTTCAGCTTGGTCTTTAAGCGTTTTTAGGATCATTGAAGACAATAAAACGGCTTCCTTTGCGTTGTCTGGATCGCTTGCCCCCATAGAAGATTTGAAAGATCTTTTCGCATCTTTTTGAAAAAAAGCTTGATGTCCCAGGGTGTTTGTTTTTAGGTCTACTACTGAAGGTAAAAGAGGCCTGCCTTCATTGTCTGGTATAACACGTGCTCTTGTGCTTAAAACGCCTGCTACTAAAGAATTTGTGGTGCCAAGGTCAATACCAACGACAATGTCAGGTGATTTTTTTTTAAAGGTTGCAGCTTCTTCTAAAGGATCTGTAATCTGTAGCAGCATTTTCTACCTCTTTTGTTCTTCATTTTTTACTAAAAAGGTTAAGCTTTTTTATAACCTTTTTAAACTGTGTTTACTTTTTAAGAGTAGCTTATTCTTTATTTACTTTAGGAGCAAATTATAAAACACACAGCAACTCTAGCCGAAAAAAGCTTTAAATATTAGACCTCTTTTGAATACTTCTCCCTTTTGCCTTTTGCGTGCGTTATAAAATCTCACGGGGATTCTCATGCGACTTCATGTGCACTCCGGTCTTTTTAAACTTTCTGCTCAGCCACAAAAGATCAAAAAAGTCAGTTTCAAAAGAGGCCTATTATGTTACTAATGGCTTTGAAAATTGCTTTAAAGACAACTCTTTATAAAGGCTACACTTATTTAAAAGCTCTCCATGAGTGCCCATATCCACTACACTGCCTTTATCAAGAACTATAATTTTATCGCATTTAATTACGGTCGATAAACGGTGTGCAATGATTAAGCTTGAACTTCTGCCCATGAGTTTTGAAAGACCTTTTTGAACATGATCCTCGCTGATACTGTCAAGCGAGCTTGTGGCTTCATCTAGTAAAATAAGCTCAGGCCTTCTAAGATAGGCCCTTGCGATGGCTACTCGTTGTTTTTGCCCCCCTGATAGCTTGACACCTTTTACGCCTACTTGGGTGTAAAGTCCATCTGGTAACGACTCAACAACGTCATTTAAATGGGCGGCAAGACAAGCTTCTTGGATTTCTTGCATGGTAATGTTTTCACAGCCATAACGGATGTTTTCCAAAAGAGAG
>DATDSS010000159.1:0-8389 GCA_035291245.1 Alphaproteobacteria bacterium
GCCAACATCATTCCTGCGAAGGCACTTTTTTTACGGAGCTCCAACATACGGGGCACACGGGGCCTTTCCCTCTGGTCTTTTAAAAATCACGGAGTAGACTTTAAAAAACTCAAACTTTTTTGAAAATTGTGAGCACCGTAGAGTTCACAGGTGTGACGCAAGCCTTTTTTGGACCACGTTAAAAACAAGTTCCCTGTTAAGATTAGAAAAATTTCCAAATAACAGGTGCTTTTTCAAAAAATAATCAGTGATGGAAAGAGAATTTTCCAGATCTTTTATGGTAAGCTCTTGCTCTTCTAACCAAAATTTTGGAATTTTAAAAAGCTTATTTGCGTATGGCTTGCCCACCTCATAACTAACTGCTCTTCCCGTTTTAGGGGAAAGATAAAAAAGATCGTCTGTCTTTTTGCTAACTGTACAGCAACTAATGTCTAAGCCATAGCCTAACTCTTGTAGAAAAAGTCGCTCAAAATCGCAGTACTGCCTCAAAATATCTAAAAAATCACAAGATGACTTCACAATGCGCGCAAGATCCCTTATGGCCCTATAAAGAAGTTCATACACATGAGCTTCTGGCAGGCAACTGTAACACAAATCACAAGCACAGCGCATAAAAGATAAAAACCGAGATGTAAATAAGACACCGTTTTCATTTGAATCTTGGGCCAGTCTTTCCACCTGAAACGTGCCAAGCTGCTGAGAAAGGCGCGCTTTCCATCTGATGAAGTAAGAGTCTCCTTCCATTAAAAAAAGGCCCTTGGTCTCTCTTACAAGCCCTTTACTAAGACCTATTGAGGGAGAGAAAAACGTCGCAATATAGTTTTTTTCTGAAAATCTTTTTAAGTTCAAAAGGATGCCTTCGTCTTGCCAGATCATGCTTTGCTTAAAGTGAAAATAGTATTTTTAGACAATAACAGAAAAAACTGGGGTCTGCACTAGAAGGCTTTTACTTATTCAAAAACTCTTTTTTTTAACAAGAAATTACCCCCGGGCTTAAGTAAACTTACCCAAAGGACGGTATTTTTAAGTTAAAATTAAAAACTCTTATCTTGCCATCACCCCTATAAATAGATAAGAATTAAAATAACTTTAATAGACATTTATAAGGTTATAAACCATGCTCCTTTTTTTAGACACAGCCATTATAGAAGATGTTAGACGTTTAAGCAAAACAGGTCTTATTGACGGCGTTACAACCAATCCAAGCTTGATTGCTTCAGCTTCAGGCCGTTTTGAAGACATCATTATTGAGATGTGCGAGCTTGTCGAAGGACCTGTTAGCGCAGAGGTTGTGGCCAGTAATGCCCAAGATATGATTGAGCAAGGCAGGTATTTAGCAGGTTTAGCTGCAAATGTCGCTGTCAAGGTGCCGTTGACTCCTGAAGGCTTAAAAGCTTGTAAGGCTCTTAGTGAAGACGATATTAGCGTGAACATTACGTTATGTTTTTCTCCTCTTCAAGCACTTTTAGCAGCAAAAGCAGGGGCTTCTATGGTGTCTCCTTTTGTGGGGCGTTTAGATGACATTGGGCACAATGGTATGTTTTTAGTAGAAGAGATCTTAGACATTTTTGCCAACTATCCGCAGTATCAAACAGCCGTTTTAGCAGCGTCCATTCGTCATCCGCAACACGTCTTAAAAGCAGCAGAGCTAGGCGCTCATATTGTAACCATTCCCCCAAAAGTTTTTGAACAGATGTATCTCCACCCTCTTACTTCAAATGGGCTTGATCAGTTTGAAAAGGACTGGAGCTCTAAGAAAGCTTAAAGTTTTAGCAACCAATGGGACGAATCTAAGATCGTCTCTTTTTTAAAAAGACCTGGCTCTAGGCTTTTTTTTATGGATTCACTTAGGCAAAGAGCCTCACACTCTAAGGAAGTCATATGCTCTTTTAGCAGGGCACAAAAATGGCTTGCCGTTCTTTTTGAGTAAAAAGTAACAGCTGTTACGCGGTGATTTTTTAATAATTCTACGGTTTTTGCCGATAGTTCTTTCGACTTTTTTGCTTCATAAATAATTTTTTCAGTGATAGTTTTATTTGTCAAAACCGTTTTTAAATCTTGCGTGACGTCTACCCCCCTTAGGTATAAAAATTTGTGATAGGGAGAATTTTTTAGGTTTTGTATTAAAGACGAAACATCACCGTTTGCTTCAAAAATATTTTTAAAATTTAGATTTAGGGCTTTTTTAGCTGTTGATTTTCCAACTACAAAAAGTGAGAGATCTTTTAAACACGCCGTCTCTTCTAAAAGAGCTTGTTTAGAGGTAACGATAACGGCCTCATAATCTTGCACCCTTATGTCTTTTAATACGTTTGGAAAAGTTAGAATTTCTAAAACAGGCTCAAAAGCGTAGTCAATAGAGCTCTCTTTTAGTTTTTTAGCAATTTCTAGGCTTTCTTTTAAAGGACGTGTTACAAGAAGCATCCAAACATTCCTTTCGCGTTTTAAAACAGCTTATCGGGTATATACCAACGGTTTAAAAGCAAATAAAAGCGCCGTAGCGCTTTTATGATATTTCAAAGATCTGATGCAGCCGTGTCTGGTGCAATAATCATAGCACTTGCTACTTGTCCTGCATTTTCGCGGATAGTTTTTTCAACACTTGCCATAACGGATTGATTTTCTCTTAGGTAAGTTCTTGCGGCTTCTCTTCCTTGACCAATACGCGTTCCTTGACAAGAATACCAAGAACCAGACTTTTCAATAATTCCTGCTTGAACGCCAAGATCAATTAGTTCTCCCGTCTTTGAAATGCCTTCCCCGTACATAATATCAAAATCAACAACTTTAAAAGGAGGGGCCATTTTGTTTTTAACGACTTTAACGCGCGTTTGATTTCCAATGATGTTTTCTTTATCTTTGATGGCCCCAATTCGCCTAATGTCCAGTCGAATAGAAGCATAAAACTTTAAAGCATTTCCACCTGTAGTTGTTTCAGGGTTTCCAAACATAACACCGATTTTTTGACGAATTTGGTTAATAAAAATCACCATACAGCGAGTTTTGTTGATGGAACCTGCAAGTTTTCTAAGAGCTTGAGACATCAGCCTTGCTTGAAGTCCCATATGAGAATCCCCCATATCGCCCTCAAGTTCTGCTTTTGGAACAAGGGCTGCCACAGAGTCCACAACCAACACATCAATTGCCCCACTTCGAACAAGGGTATCTGTGATTTCAAGAGCTTGTTCGCCAGTATCTGGTTGAGAGATCAAAAGCTCATCAATGTTAACACCTAATTTTTTGGCATAGCCTGGATCAAGGGCGTGCTAAGCGTCCACATAAGCGCACGTTCCACCCTGTTTTTGAGCTTCTGCAACGGCGTGAAGAGCAAGGGTTGTCTTACCAGAAGATTCTGGGCCATAGACTTCTATGATGCGCCCTCTGGGAAGTCCACCAATCCCTAAGGCAATATCAAGCCCAAGAGATCCCGTTGAGACAACTTCTGTTTCAATGGCATTATCTCTTTGGCCAAGGCGCATTACGGAACCTTTTCCAAATGAGCGTTCTATTTGCGATAAAGCCGCATCTAAAGCTTTAAATTTATCCCCTTTTAAAGCATCTAAGGCTGACATTTAGGCACCGTTCTTTCTTTGTAAAAATATGTTTTATAAAAACCACCTTAAAATCTAAAATGCTTTCTCGCAATGGTTATTGTGAAGGCGATAGAAAACAAAGGAATTACTTGGTGTTTTTTCCCAAATTAAGGTTTAAAATCCCCCCTAATATAGAAGCAATAGCGTTATCCTCTTCTTTTTCTTTAGTGTTTGTTTTTTTCTTCTTGCTAGATTTCTCGTCATCATCGTCGTCATAACGAGAGTGCTTCTTTTTTTTATAGTATTTATCGTTATAGGTATAAGAACTCTTAGAACTATTTTTATCTTTGGTTTTATTTAAAAAGTTTGTAAAATCTTGAATTTCGTCGGAGTTATAACGAATATCATGAGATTTTTCTTTTTCAACTTTGTCATATTCAGACATTTCAACCTCTTGACGGGTTAAGGGAGTTCCATTTCGGCTTAAGGTTACTAAGTAGGCGCCTAAAGCTACCCGCCCTTTTTGGGAGAAATATTTTGAAATCAGCGTAAGTATTTTAACAGGCCTGTCAAAGTCCGCATTTTTCAAAAGAGAGTCAGCCAGAGATTTTAAGTCAAGAGACTCTTTGCTATACCCCATGTCCAGCATAGACTTTGCAGCACTTCTTAAGATGTCATCTGCCACCCTTAAACAGCCCTTTTTGCTATCACAACTTTTTGCTCTGTCGCTATAACGGCTTAAGGCATAAAGCAACAACTTATCAAACTCTAAGGTGTATTTTGAGTCTTGTTTTTTCATATGGGCCCAAATTTTAGTTGTCTCTTCTGCTAAACGAAGGCCTTTTAGGTACTCTTCCTTCGTAGAAGAGCTAATAAAGCGAAAAATAAAGGACTCAAAAGAAAACAATTGCTTTTCAGATTGGCTTAAAACTCCTTCATAGAGCTCTTTAACGGCGTAGGCAGTCTTTGAAAACCCTTTTAAATCTTGGTAGGTATCTCGTACAAGCTGTGTAATGCTTTCTACATACTCTTGCCAAGTTCTTTGTGTGTTTAAAGTTTTAAGTGTTTTTTTATAGAGCTCAAAAAGGGTGAAATCTTTATGCCACAGCCTAAGGTTATCAAGCTCGTGCTTTTGATCTAAGGAAAGTCGCTGGTTCCACTCTTGCCTTTCTAAGTCATGCAACTGTTTTGAAGTTGCCGTTATTGTGTCTTTTGAAAGATGAGTAAAATCCCATAAATCCACATTTTTTTTCAAGGATTTTTCAAGATTTTCTTCAAATTCATCATCTGGGGCAAGGTTTTGCTGTCTTTGCGGGCCCTCATCATTGATCTTGTCTTGTTCTGGTTTACCATTAATAGTATCTGGCTTTTTAGAAAAATCCCCTTGGTTGATTTTTACAGACTGTTGTGGTTTGATGAGGTCTGCTTTTTCTTGGGAAGACTCTTGTTTGAAAGTAGGTGTTTCTTTTTCATCTTGTGGCGTGTTTTTTTGGGGCGTGTTATTTTCTTCACTCTCCATAGGCAAAGATGAAAGAGGCGCGTGTGAAACTTTTCCATAGGCCAAAGCCATATTTAGTCCTAAAATAAATGCTAGTAAGGTATGTTTCATGGGCGGTTTTTGGATAATTTTATGAAAAGGTTTCTTGTTACTATGATTTTAACAAGCACTTCGTTACGAATTCGTTAATTTTAAAAAAGGGACGAGAGTTTTTTATGTCTGCAGCTATTATTCCTCTTAATCATGCCTCTCTTCAAGAATCTATTCTTCCTCATAATTTTGAAGCAGAACAAGGACTTCTTGGGTGTTTGTTGCTTAATAACAAAAATTTAGAATCTGTTTCAGAATTTTTAAAACCCCAACATTTCTCCCTTCCTCTTCATGGGCGCTTATTTGAGATAGTCTCTCGTTTAATTTCACGAAACCATGTGGCAGATCCTATTACTTTGAAAGACTTTTTTGCAACCGATGAGGATTTTATAAAAGCTGGTGGAGCCTCTTATTTATTTGATCTAGCGTCTAATGTGCTATCTCTTTCAAACGCTCTTGATTATGCAACGCTCATCTATGACCTTTTTTTAAGAAGAGAGCTCATTTCTTTGGGAGAAGAAATGATTCAAAAGGCAAAAAACCAAAAAATCGATGAAGAGGCGCCTCTTCAAATAGAATCAGCAGAGCGTCATTTATTTGATCTTGCCACCCAAGGTCAGTGGAATACACAAACTCAAAGCTTTGCCCAAGCGTTAGACAAAACTGTAGAAGCCATTCAAAAGGCAAGTAAACGAAACGGGGAAGTCATTGGTGTTACAACAGGGCTTAGGGATTTGGACGAAAACTTAGGGGGTCTTCACCGTTCAGACCTTTTAATATTAGCTGGAAGGCCCTCTATGGGGAAAACTGCACTTGCAACAAACATTGCTTTTAATGCAGCGCAGATTTTTTTCCACAAACAACAAGAGGGGGCGCCTGTTGCTTTTTTTTCTCTAGAAATGTCTGCAGAACAATTGGCTGGAAGACTTTTAGCGGCAGAGGTTGGAATTTCCTCTCATAAACTCAGAAAAGGGCTTGTGAGTAAGGATGAAATGCCCCGTATTATGGAAATTAGCAGGGGCCTTTCCCATATTCCTTTGTTTATTGATGATACGCCAGGCCTTAGCATTACAGGACTTAGAAATCGCGCAAGACGCCTTAAAAGGCAACATAACATTGGAATGATTGTTATTGACTATTTGCAACTTCTAACTGTTGATGGAGGGTCAAGGCGTCAAGAAAACAGAGTTTTGGAAATTTCTGAAATCACACGTTCCTTAAAGGCTTTAGCAAAAGAGCTTGATCTCCCAGTTTTAGCTCTTTCTCAGCTTTCTCGTGCTGTAGAACAGCGTGATGACAAACGCCCCCAGCTTTCAGACCTAAGAGAATCTGGCTCCATTGAACAAGATGCTGACATCGTAATGTTTGTCTTTCGTGAAGAATACTACGAAGAAAGAAAAGCCCTTACCCAAGACAATCCAAAATATTTAGAGTGGAAATCAAGGCTAGAACGCATTAAGAATCAAGCAGAAGTCATTATTGCCAAACAACGTCACGGCCCAGTTGGAACTATTCATTTGTACTTTAATGGAGATGTTACCAAATTTGGAAATTTAGCTAAAAATAGCTAAAAGTGGTCGGGCTATGTAATTTTTGCCTTATCTATTTTCGAAGGCTCCCACAACTTTTAAAAAAGTTTGAGTCTTTTAAAGCCTACCCGTGGGACTTTTTCTTAAAAACACCCCCATGCTTTTCCCCCTTCAGGTATTTTCCCCAAAAGTTTCCCAAAAGAGCGCTCTCAGCTTACATCCTGTCTCTCATCTTTGGGGATTTAAAAATCTCGTGGAGTGGGGTATCAAGCTTTTTTACAGGTGAGCGCTTCGAATGCAAAAACATGGCACAGATAACAAAATATTGCACAAATGTAAGTATACCGGGGGTTTCCTGCCATTGATAAAAAGAAAATGCAACAAGGCATTGCAAGGCCTGTTAAGCTATATCCCAAAAGGATAGGAGAGCTTTTGCTTTTTCCCCATGTTTTTAATGCCAAGATTACATAAATAAAACTTAAAAAAACCACCAATAAATGGCTCATGAAAATAAAGTAAATCCAACCAATAACCTTGTGCACTGTGTTAAATAAAGCCGTGTGGGGAGAAAGAAATTTTTCTAAAAAGGGACTAACATATTGAAAACCCGGCCTGCTTAAAAGAGCATACCCCATATTGCCACTTCGATGAATAATGTAATTTAAAGGATGTTTTAAAATTTCAAGCGCCCATGTATTCCAAAGCACCTTCATTTGCATCTCATCTTTGGTGACTTGAAATATAGGATCATCAAAATAGATATAAGCATCCACCGATTGATTACTATAACGCTCATAAAGTTTTTCTTTGGAAAAAGAGGGGCGTTTGTTAAATTCTGGGATAAGATCTTGTCGGGTTTTTAAAGAAATAGCTGCTAAATCATAAAGCTTTACCCACTGCCAAGAATGGTTTTTTTCAATATTTGGAATTAAGGCTTTATGAACTAGTTCCATGCTTCCATAAAATGTAAAGGCGATACTTAAAAAAATCAGCGCTCGTTTGAAAAGAGGCAAAGTCTTCCCCAGTAGAAAAGATGCCCAAATAAGGGGAATTATCGCAATAAACTGGCCTTGATACTTAACACTAGCCCCATAAAGAAGGATTAATAAAAGCCCCAAGGTTACAAAAATAGGCATTTTTTTTAAAGACACTGTATAAAAGCCTAAAGCACTGACCACAAAAATAAAGCTAAAGGCAAACTGATTATCTTTTACGACTTCTGCTGTATAGATCATGATTTGTGGGTAAAGGGGCGTAAGTAAAAGCACGCAAATTTTCCAAACAGATGGATTTTGCTCTTGGGTGATAGCTAAAGATTTTAAGCTAAAAGCTATCGCACCATAAAAAAGTGCGAGTTGCAGCAAGTACATAAGGCCAGAGCCATCATAGATTTTTATCAAATAATGCCATAAAAAAGACATCATAGCGGGGTGATGATCGCTATAAATACCTGCAATGGCTTGTTGGTATTGTTCTTTACTATCGGTCATAAGGTTGCCGGGCCAATTTAAAAACAGGTCGCTTAAAAAAAGACACGACAAGATTTTATAAGGCGAATTTTTTATAAAGGTATAAAGAGAGGAAAAAAAACATGTTAAATTTGTTGAAAATGACATTTTTTAAGCGAAAAAGCGTTTTTTGCCCAGCATAAACTTAATTTATAAAAGGTCAAGATATTTAAAGTTTTTAAAGGGAGGGCTTAAAAAATGGCTCCCCGGGCCGGACTCGAACCAGCGACC